>VGMB01000042.1 GCA_016866585.1 Chlamydiota bacterium | reverse complement strand
GAGGAGATCCATTCGGAGACGATCTATTTCAAAGATTTTTTGGGATGCCTCAGCAGCAACAACCAAAACAACAACAAAGCCAAGGATCTGGGTTCTTAGTAAGTCCTGATGGTTATGTTATGACAAATGCCCACGTGATAAAAGGCGCTGACAAAATTACTGTAGTTTTGAATGATGGACGCGAAATTGATGCAACACTTATTGGATCTGATCCTCATACAGATATAGCAGTAGTAAAAATTGATGGTAAAAACCTACCCTATGTAAATTTAGGAGATTCTGATGCAATGGACATCGGTGAATGGGTTGTAGCTATAGGTAGTCCGTTCCAATTAGAAGCGACTCTAACAGTTGGAGTCATTAGTGCTAAAGGAAGACAAAACTTAAAAATTACCGATTTAGAAGACTTCATACAAACTGATGCAGCCATTAATCCAGGGAATTCTGGTGGACCGTTGTTAAATCTAAATAGTGAAGTTATCGGAATTAATACAGCGATTGTCTCTCGTTCCGGAGGATACATGGGAATAGGATTTGCGATCCCTAGTAACATGGCCAAAAATATCATGACGCAAATCATAAACAATGGCGTCGTAACTAGAGGCTTTTTAGGTGTGTCTCTCCAACCTGTAGATCGTGATATTGCCGATGCTTTTGGCCTAGAAAAAGCAGAAGGGGCTTTAGTGTCTGATATATCCAAAGACTCACCCGCAGATAAAGCTGGATTAAAACAAGGTGACATAATTCTGGAATACAACGGCACTGTTATTAAATCTCTTGGAGGATTTAGAAATGATGTCTCTCTAATGGCACCTGGATCTATAGTAAACCTTAAAGTATACAGAAAGGGAAAGACTTTAACTATTCCAGTCACCCTAGGAAGCGCCTCAGATTCACTAGCTACAACAGGTGGAATCGTTCAGAAATTAGGAATTGAAGTTGACCAGCTATCACCAGAGGTAGCCAAGCAACTTGGTTATTCCCCTTCAGAGCAAGGCGTAGTCATCACAAAAGTAAAACCTGGGTCTGCAGCATCTATGGCGGGACTTAGACCTGGTTTTATCATAATGGGAATAGAACATAAAAAAGTAAGCACCATAGCAGAATTTAATGAAGCTATGGCTCAAGTTGGAAATAAAAATAGAGTGCTTATCCTCATAAAACAAGGAAATGCAACGAGATTTTATTCCATAAAAATGGACTAAACTCAAATGGGACGCATGTCTTCACGCGTCCCATTTTTAATCTTCTTGCGGCTTCAATCGCAAATTCTTCTTCTCATGATGCTTGCGCTTATCTTCCACCATTTTTCTTTTTTGTTTTCTAGACCGAGTTTTTTTTTGTCTTCGTATCTTCTCTATCTCTTGAATTTTCTTAGTCTTTTCAAGCAAGACTTCATGTTGAAATTTCTCACAAAGCAATCTGCGAGCAAGCCAACGATTGACTTCTCTTGATCTATCTTTTTGGCATTTAACCTCAATACCTGATGGTAGATGCTTCAAATAGACGCACGATGAAGTCTTTTGTAAATTTTGACCTCCCCTTCCTGATCCTATAATAAACTTTTCTATGAGATCATTTTCATCAATACCAATGGACTCCATTAGTTTTTTAATTTCTTCTTCTTTTTCTTTACTTATACTCATCAACAACCAATCTAAATTTTGATATTCAATGCATTTTTAAACTATGCTAATGTAGTCTCTATAAATAATTCCAGAATCCTTATTACAAAATCAGAGCCTGAAATCGCTTTGCCATTATTGATGATATTAGAATAGCTTCTAAACTTATGTAATTTTTAAAAAGAAGGAAAATTTTAGCTTAAGAGCAGGACTAAGTAAAATTACACTAAAGACCTCTAAATGAAAAATGGAAAAGACCTTAAGTTTCATTAAAAGTATTTTAAGAATTTTTAGAAAAAGATGCTTAAAAGAAATCAATTTTAGAACCTCACCTTCCGATTAGAGTCGCAATTCATTCTCCAAAAACATCTCTCTTCGAGTTCATAAAGGTTAGTATTCAAGTATTTTTTTAAATTGAATATTGCGAAAAATAAATTAATTTAGTGACTACCATGACCTCCAACATGTGAAGATCCACCCCCATGGCCGCCCTGTGAGTGACCTCCGCCACGAGGAGCGCCTCCCTGATGTCCTCCGTGACCACCTTGTGAGTGACTTCCACCATGATGAGATCCTCCCTGATTTCTTCCTTGAGAGTTTCCTCCTTTATCTCCATGATGGTTGCCATGATGATCACCTCCGTTATCGTGATGGTCATCACGATGGTGATCATCATCATCATCGTAATATTCACCATAGTAAGGATAGTAATAATTACCTTGGTAATAATACTCATTATAGTATCCGTCAGAATCACAGGCAAAAAACAGAAATGAAGAACAAGCCGTTACCAGAAAAAATCTTGTCATAGGCACCTATTAGTTAGCACTTTTTTCTTGTTGGTAGATAAAAACAGAGTAAAATAGAAATAACAGCACTCCAAAAGCACCACAGAGAGGCAAAATAAAATCTATCGAAAACAAAAATAAAAATAGCAAATACTGAGAAAAATAGTGCTAAAATTTTAGAAAAGGAAAGACTAGAAGTAAAAACCGATCCTATCGTAACAGCAAAGTATAATAGAATACCGAAATTGCCAAATTGCGCAGAAACTTTTTTATTTTCATACTGAATACTATGGCAAGTTATATAAGGGTGGGTATCTGAAATAGTAAAGAGTAGATACGTACTCATAATAATCCCTATCCATAATAAAGCTAATTGGATTTTTCTTCTTTGTTTGTTTTTTTCCACCATAAGTAGGGACAAAGGAATCCAGATTGGCCAAAAGGTATAAGCAAATAGTAGATAAATATTTTTAAACCATTGAGAAGGTTCTAACTTCAGCCATATACACCCTTCCATAGCTTGTTGCACAGCAAAGAAAACAGGAATCAGAGCTAAAAAAAGATATTTTTTTTCCTTAATTCTACAGACCAGTATAGAACCTGTTACAAGTAAAACTGCGCTTGCAGAAAAGCTTGCAGTAGCTGAGTAGCACATAAAGATCCTATATTGTTATTTTCGCTTTTTTATCGGACAGTGATTGATACCGAGAATATGGTAGACAACACACCAACTCATGATCGACTCGAACATAATAAAAAGAGAAACAAATAATAAGACCCAGCTTTTCTCGACGTAGGCAAAATAAATAACGACTAAAGCCACAAGAAATCGCCATAACCGTCCTTTAGGACCTATATTTTTAGGTAAGGATAATTTCATAATTCGCCATATTGTAAGTAATTTAATCAATAAAATATAACTTCCTAATAATAGAAAATAAAATTATATTGCAATGTTTAGAAAAATATAAGAGGCAGAAAAATGGATCAACTTGAAGTTACATATGAAACCATGAAACAATGGGATCTTTCAAAAACTCATTACACATTAATCGATATCAGAGAAGAGGAAGAAAGGAAACAAGAACACATTGGTGGAGATTGGATCCCTCTTTCTGAGCTACTTAGCAGATTAAACGAAATACCTAGCGGTAGTATAATTCTTTACTGCAGAAGCGGGGGAAGAAGCCTTATGGCCACAAAAAAATTACGAGATGTATTATCTAGAGATGACATCTACTCCCTACATGGCGGCATCCTTGGATATCCAAAATAAAAGTTCTATGCAGCATCAAACAGATACAAACAGATCTATTCCTTTATATGAATTAGGGGTTAAAGCAGGATTTCCTTCCCCTGCTGAAGATGAAATGAGCATGCCTCTGAATCTAAATGATTACCTAATTACCCATCCAGCTTCAACTTTCTTTATCCGCGTAGATGGAGATTCTATGAATGGAGCTGGTATTTTTTCCGGAGACCTTTTAATCGTCGATAAAGCATTAACGGCTAGCAATGGAAAAATTGTCGTAGCCTTACTAAATGGTGAGTTTACTGTAAAGAGGCTGATTTTAAAAAATGATGATATTATATTGCAGGCTGAAAATCCGAAGTATCCATCAATCTATGTAAAACCATCAGAAGATTTTACTATTTGGGGAGTAGTGACCTATGTCATTCACAAGACATAAACACTGGTATTTTTTAATAGACTGTAATCAATTTTTTGTTTCTTGTGAACAGGCTTTCAATCCAAAGCTAATGAAAGCACCGACAGTAGTGTTATCAAACAACGATGGCTGCGTTGTATCGAGATCGCAAGAAGCCAAAAATATCGGCATCCCGATGGGAGCTCCCTTATTTCAAATACTAGATCTAGTTAAAAGACATAATGTTAACACCTTATCTTCAAATTTTGAACTATATGGGGATATGTCATTACGTGTGATGCAAACACTTAGTTTATTTTCTCCAGATATCGAAGAATATTCTATAGATGAAGCATTTTTAAAAATAACTGAAGACGATCCTATTATCTTAGCAAAGCAAATTAAAAATACTGTTCATAAGCACACAGGCATACCTGTTTCTGTGGGAATCGGACAGACCAAAACATTAGCAAAAGTAGCCAGTGATATAGCAAAAAAAGAAAAAGACGGAGTATTTTTACTTTCAGGTGATGCCGATATAGAGCTCAAAAAAATACCCGTGATTGATATCTGGGGAGTTGGAAAAAATATAGCTGCCGGACTAAAAAGCTACCAAATTTATACAGCCTTCGATCTAAAAAATGCAGATGACTCTTATATAAGACAAAAGTTCTCTGTCGTTTTACTAAGAACAGCTTTAGAACTTAGAGGTATTGAATGTCTTTCTTTTGATGAAATACCAAAAAGTAAAAAATCTATCACCTGTTCAAAGTCTTTTGGAAGACCTGTCACTGAAATCAAAGAACTCGATGAAGCTCTTAGTTCATACACATCCAGAGCAACAGGTAGACTAAGAAAAGATGGATCTGTAGCTAAAGTTGTACACGTTTTTCTTACGACATCTAGATTTAAAGAAGACTTTTACTACAACTATCAGATTCTAACGCTACCATTCCCTTCTGACTATACTCCGGATATAATACGCTGCGCGAAAAATGCCCTTAGAAAGATTTTTATCGAAGGGTACAGCTATAAAAAAGTAGGAATAACTCTACTCGATATTTCGCCAAAACACACCCCTCAATCAGACTTTTTTGATAATGTGGATAAAGATACAGGAAAAAAAAATAAAGTCATGATGGTTATTGATTCCATAAAAGATAAAATGGGAAAAAACTCTATTTACTTTGCATCCGAAGGGATCCAAAAAGATTGGGAAGCAAAAAAAGAGCTTTGCTCTCCTAAATATACAACTAGATGGGATGAATTATTGAAAATTAAAATCTAAAGCTTGTTTTTTTGTAAGGATAAGAAAGGCACTAGGATCAACATAAGAAAAGAAATACAGGCATAGTATATAGCTATAATCGAAGAAGCTCTACATCTTAAAGTTTCTGATAATAAAATCAAAAAAGCACATGTAGACATATTTACAAAATTCATGATTGATGATCCGTATGACTTATTTCTTACACTACCAAGAGCAATCGCAGATACATTTGCAAAAACTACAGAAAGAGCTGCAAAAACAGCTACCATAGGCAGGAATAAAGTTTTAACATTAATAATTCCATAAAAAAAATACAAAACCATAATAAACGCACAAGCCGTAAAAACAATGACACCTGTTGTTATATGCAGCAACCTATTTTTAGGCTTAATAGCTTGAACAATAAAAAAACCAAAAATCATACCAATAGATGGTATAAGATTATAAAGCCCATAAAGTTCTGATTTTAATCCTATTTCATCGATGGCTACAAAAGGCGCAAAAGTTGCAAAACAATATACAATTGTAGTTCCAAGACCTAAAATAAGGCTTGCAATTATGAGATTTTTATTTTTGAATTTGGATAGATATCCATTTAATAGAGTGTTTTTATTTAGCGATATAGAATTTTCTTTTGTTAAGGTTTCTTTAAGAGTAAATGTTAACAGTAATAATAAAAAACCATAGATTGCATTCATATAAAGAGAACTTAACCATCCCAAGTGTTTTATTAAAAAGCCTGATAAACTTACCGAAGCAGACGGCGCTATGGCAAAAGAAAGCATGAGATATGAGCTTTTTGTAGCAACCTCCTCTTCACCAAATATGTCGCTGATATATGTGAATGCTATTTTCAAACCCACACTTGCTCCGATAGCAGTTAAAAATCGGCCAGAGTTTAATATCCATGAATTAGGGAAAAAACATATAAGTAATGATACAGATATACCAATGATAGCTATAATCAACCCAAATATAGTAGTTAATTTTCTTCCAAATGCATTTGCCAACGGTCCCCATAAAATGTGACCTAAGGCATAACCTAACAGATAAATTGACATACTTACTTGAGCTTGATCTACAGTCAGGTTTAGATATTCTGCAATTTGAGGTAGGGCTGGGGTGTAAAAAGCTGCTGAAACTGATGCGAAAGAAGACAAAAACAGCAATTTACCTAGAGTAAAATGCTTTTCCAACCTAGTTTCAGAATGACTCATAAATCTCTATTTACTATTTTTTGCAATCCAATTAACAAACAAGGTTTCGTTACGAATAGAATCAAAAATTGGGAGAGATGTGATCTCTATTACATTCTCAAGACCATCCCGTATAGCAGTCTCCATCCATCCTATAGAAGCATCTACTTGCTTGAGTCCTGCATGAGCATAGGCATTTCTTAAAGCAATATCAGCTGTAGGAATATTTTTATAGCACTCCGAACCTATTTCAACGACAAGAGTGTAATCTTTTTCTTCAAATGCAGCTTTATGTAAGAGACAAGAAGCGTCTGGAGCTAGATCATTCTTTATATTTTTTAAGAGTTCATATGTTTTAAGAATATTCCCCTGATCGTATTCCAAAAATGCTTGATACTGTGTAGCTAGGTTATAAATCACCCCAGTATTAGACTTTATCCTAACATTTTCAAAAGCACAAAGAGCTTCCTTTTTTTGACCTTTTTGCAACAGCTGTTCAGCTTCAATAAGAGCATTTTTAATTTCTATATTCTGATCCGGTTCAGAAAGGAGTTTTGACTTTTTCCATGTATCAAAACTTTGAAAAGCAAAAAGAAAAAATAAGGCTCCAATAAAAACCTGACCAAATAGAAAAGAAGCTAAAGATATAAATAAAGCTATAAGCGAACTACAAACGAATGAGTACTTAAGGCCTTTAAAACCAAAGCATCCTTCTAATATAACGCGGAGAAGTTGACCACCATCAAGTGGTAAAACAGGAATTAAGTTAACAATGGTCCAGAAAAAATTCACATACTTCAGCAAAAGGAGAACAGGACCAACACTTGAAGTAGCCAAATTTGGATTTTGAAGAAGGGTCTTGGCAAACAGAAAAAGTAAAAATCCAAATAAAGGGCCATTTAAAACTATTAAAAAGCGCTTGTAAGAACTGAGCTTTTCAGCTTGATACTGGGTTACCCCACCCATAGCAACAAGCTCAATTCTTGGCTGAAGCTTAAAAGCTAAGGCGGTCAAAGCGTGGCCTAGCTCATGAAATAAGACAGAAATAAAAATTACTGCCATCCATATTAGTGTTCCTGTTACCCCTCTCGAGTACAAATAGCCAATTAAACCCGTAACGATCCAAAAAGACCAATTTATAGAAACAGGAATCTTACCTGGAATTCTGATCATATTATTTATAGTTCTTTATCGCTTGTAACATTTTAGTACCCATATCAGCTGGAGATTCTGCAACGATGACACCAGCTTCTCTAAGGGCTTGCATTTTATCTTTCGCAGTACCCTTACCTCCTGAAACAATCGCGCCAGCATGTCCCATTCTTCTTCCGGGAGGAGCTGTAACGCCAGCAATAAAAGAAGCGACTGGTTTAGTGCATTCTGACTTGATCCATGCCGCAGCCTCTTCCTCAGCACTGCCACCAATCTCGCCAATCATTAGTATTGCTTCTGTTGCAGGATCGTCCTGAAACAATCTAAGAACATCAATAAAGTTCGTTCCGTTAAGAGGGTCCCCTCCTATTCCGACACATGTGGATTGTCCAAGACCTAGAGCTGTGGTCTGCCATACAGCTTCATAAGTAAGTGTTCCAGAACGAGACACTATACCAACTTTTCCTTTTTTGTGAATATATCCTGGCATAATTCCAATTTTACATTCATCCGGGGTGATCACTCCAGGGCAATTTGGTCCTATTAATCTTGATCTTTTACTATTTCTCATAACACGACTTACTTCAACCATATCTAAAACGGGAATACCCTCAGTAATACAAATGATTAAAGGAATACCGGCATCCTCTGCTTCTAAAATTGCATCAGCAGCAAAAGGAGGAGGAACAAATATGACAGTAGCATCACAGCCTGTAGCTTTTTTAGCGTCATAAACTGTATCAAAAACAGGTAAGCCTAAAATTTCCTGTCCTCCTTTGCCGGGAGTAACTCCACCAACAAAATTTGAACCGTATAACAACCCTTGCTCAGTATGGAATCTGCCAGCCTTACCAGATATTCCCTGTGTGATAACCTTAGTTTCTTTATTAATTAATATTGCCATGGACAGTATCTCCCGATTAGCTTTTTAAAACCGCAACAGCTTTTTCAGCTGCCTCGGCAAGGCTATCCGCCGTTGTTATAGTCAATTTAGATTCCTTTAGAAGTCGTTTACCTACTTCTACATTTGTTCCTTCGAGGCGCACGATAAGAGGTACTTTTATTGAAAACTCTTTAGCTGCTTCAATAATACCCTCGGCTATAGTTGCACAATTCATGATTCCTCCGAAAATATTAACTAGAACAGCCTTAACATTCGGATCTTCTAGAATTATTCTGAATCCTGCAGCCACTTTTTCTTTAGAAGCTCCACCTCCGACGTCTAAAAAGTTTGCAGGTTTACCACCATAATGATGTATTAGGTCCATAGTAGCCATAGCGAGACCTGCTCCATTGACCATACACCCAATATTGCCATCAAGCGCTACGTAGGCTAAATCAAATTCTTTTGCATCACTTTCAGATTTAGAAATTTGACTTGGATCAAAACATCCAGCAATAAAGGGCTGCCTAAATAAAGCATTTTCATCGACACTTATCTTGGCATCAAGAGCCCATAAATCACCGTTTTTATCTTCAACAAGCGGGTTAATTTCTAGAAGTGAAGCATCTGTTTTAATAAATGCTTTAGCGAGATCTCTTGCTATTTTCATTCCCACTTGAGCTTGTTTTCCATGCCATCCCATAAAACCGGCAAGCCTTATCAATCTAAAGGGCTTAATATCGCCAGACAATTCTATAGGTAATTTTAAAATTTTTTCAGGATGCTTTACGGCGATCTCTTCAATTTCCATACCGCCTTCTGGAGAAGCTATCAATATGGGAGCAGCTAATTCCCTATCGATCACAGCAGCCAAATAAAACTCTTTTTTTATATCTATAGGCTCAGAAATGATTACCTTACGCGCGACAACTCCTTGAGGGCCCGTTTGATTGTTTATCATTTTCATTCCGATCAAGTGCTCTGCTATAGAGAAAATCTCATCCGCACTTTTACCAAATTTAACCCCCCCGGCCTTACCTCGTCCACCGGCATGAACTTGAATCTTCACTACAGCCTGAGATACACCTAGATCTCGAATGACTTTTTGAATTTCAGTTGTATTAGCAGCAACACCAAATCTAGGTATAGGGATACCGTAATCTTTCAAAATTTCTTTAGCTTGATATTCATGCAAATTCATATCTCATTCCTTTACTTCTATTCAAATCTCTTATCTGATAGACTCACTTTTCGATCAACCCAAAAAGTGTTAAAAATGCTAAGTTTTTTTAAAAGCCGTTTTCAGAAAGTTAAATCAGCTCTATCAAAGACCTCTTCAGCTCTGGGATTTAGGTTAAAAGCCCTTGTAGGTAAGCCCTGGAATGAAGACACTTTAGACCAACTAGAACAGATCTTATATGAAGCAGATCTTGGTGGAGAATGCGCTCAAGACTTTATCGAGCACTTAAAATCCGAATTACGTCTCAAGCCTCAGCAGGACCTCTCTTCTATTATCAATTTACTCAAAAATAGAGCCGAGTCGATACTAGAGCAAAACACGCCTACTGAAAAAACTGAAAAAAAACCTGAAGTAATACTTATAGTTGGAGTAAACGGCAGTGGAAAAACTACG
>VGMB01000041.1 GCA_016866585.1 Chlamydiota bacterium | reverse complement strand
AGGGTATGAAACAGTAGCATCACCAGAGGTCGATTTACCCCCTTCCCACGGCCAAACATACATAAATGTAGCTTGATATAAAGATTTGGTGTCAGGCATGTAGGCGATAGCACCTTTTACACCAGGCTCCCACCCCAGACTATTTACCATATCACTTGAGGAGATTTGAACAGTCGAAGGACAGCCATGGTTACAATAGGGGTATTCAGCATTTCTAGCTAATTTTCTACCCGTCACTTTGGATCTTTTCAAATATACAAATTCAGTAAGAACATCCCAATGATCAGAAATCTCTGAATGAGTAGCCAATAAATTTGAGGAAAATAACGATAGTACAGATAGAGTGCCCAAATATCTTGCTGATTTCATACAACCAAACCTTTCTGTTACAGATCCGTTAGATTAGAGAACATAAAAAATTTAGTACACAAAAAACATTAGAACTAATCTAAAACCTAACATCTTTTTTCCACATCTAACAAATAGCGTCTAAAAGCACTTTCAGCATCAAGCTTACTTCCTTCTGCAAGCCAAATCAAATGAAGCATTTGATCGGCAAATTCTGTTTCATCAATAGGAGTAAGCAACCTATCTTTGTAAAAAGGGACTGATTCTTTCATCATGATTTTCAACACCTTTTGAGCCCTTGCGATTAGTGGTAAGCTAGCAGGAATTCCTTCTAAGGCATGAGTGCGCTTATCCTTTCCCTTTTCCTGGCTCTTAATCTTATCCCAATTTTTTTCCAGCTCTTCTTCTGTTTCAATTTTCAGATCACCAAAAACATGAGGATGTCGTCGAATTAACTTTTGTTTGACACTATCAATAATATCTTCCATAGAAAATCGACCTGTTCTTTGAGCTACCTTAGCATAAAAAACGATGGTATATAAAAGGTCACCAAGCTCTTCTATAATCTTATCATCATCATTATGATCTACGGCCTCAAGTACCTCATGAGCCTCTTCCAGCACATATTGTTGCAGTGATTGGAATGTTTGTTTACGATCCCAAGCACAACCCTCAGGTCCATTTAAAATAGCTGCTACCTCTAAAAGCTCATCAAAATTTTGCATAAAATCCTTTTTAGACTTCCTGGTCTGTGAATCTAAAAATTGTATCTATAATTACTGCTTTTTTAAAATAAAAACCTTAAAATCACTTTCCAACAAAGAGTATATTTTTGGTAAGACAATGGAAAAACACTTCACAGCCACAACGTATATCCTGCAAGAAAATAAGACACTTCTTATTTTCCACAAAAAAATTAAAAAGTGGCTACCCCCTGGCGGGCACATAGAAGAAAATGAAACTCCAGCTGAATGCGCCATTAGAGAAGCAAAAGAGGAAACAGGTATCGATGTAGAAATAATTTCCCAAGAAAATCTATGGCTTGAGTTCCCCAACGCTAAAAGCATAGAAAGGCCTTATCTTTGCCTACTTGAAAATATCCCAGCTCATGGACAAACCCCAGAGCATAAACACATCGATTTTATCTATGTATCTCGTCCTTTAAAAACCACTTTATCTGCTACTCCAAAAGATCACCATGAGATGCGCTGGTTTTCGATAGAAGATCTTCTTTTACTAACACCTGATGAAGATATATTTACCGAAACATTAACCACCATACAACATCTATTTTCACATTTTAATCTCAGGCTGGTATAACAAAAATTTTAAATCAGCTGGGGTTCTATGCAAAGATTTGGTTTTTTTATAGCATCAACAGGACAAAATATAGGCAAGACAACAACAAGCCTTGGCCTTGTTGCCGGACTTTTAAAAAGAGGTATTGGAGCGGGATTCATGAAACCCGTTGGGCAGGAGCAACTACAAGTAGATTCTGGAGAGTTCGTCGATAAAGATGTTGTTCTTTTCAAAGAGCACTTTAAGTTAAAAGACCATTACAGTCATATGAGCCCAGTACTGATACCTCAGGGGTTTACAAAAGACTTTCTCGACAAAAAAATACAATCTATCGATTTAAAATCTAAAATCTTCGAAAGCTATACTGCTCTTTCTGATAAAAATGAGTTTATGATTGTTGAAGGAACAGGTCATGTTGGGGTCGGATCGATCATCAACCTCAACAATGCACAAGTTGCTCATATGCTAGATTTACCTATGATACTTATAGCCTCAGGCGGACTTGGTTCTGCATTTGATGAACTAGCTCTTAATAGAAGCCTTTGTGAAAAGCACAAAACGAAAATTTTAGGCGTCATCCTTAACAGAGTGAAAGAAGATAAAATTGAAATGATCTCCCATTATATGAGTAAAGCTTTAAAAGAGTGGAACCTGCCCTTACTCGGCTGCGTCCCCTTTGATACATTACTTAGTAATCCCACGATGCAAGATCTAGAAATGTTATTTAGTACCTCTCTTATTTCAGGTGAAGAATTCAGACTGCGACACTTTGAAACAATACGTCTTGTAGCTACTTCTGTGGATGTATTTAGAGAGTTAATTCAACCCAACCAAATTGTAATAACCCCCGCAAATAGAGAAGACATCATACTTGCAATTGTTAGCAAGCAGCTAGAGTACCTAAATAGATCTCCGAAAAAAGATCTTGGTTGTGGTCTTATACTCACTGGAGAATACCCCCCAAGGCACTTTATACTAGATCAAATCCAAAAGGCTTGCATCCCTATGCTATATACAGCAGAGCATAGCCATATTGCGCTTCAAATGATATCCAACTTCACAGCGAAAATACGCAGGGAAGATAAGGAAAAGATTACAGAAGCAATAGAAGTTGTAGAGACCCATATCAACTTTGACGCCTTACTTAGACTAACAGAATTTAAAAAAAGATGATTCGAAATCAAATAGTAAGTTTGCTAAGAGTGATCTTGGAATAAAAATCAAAAAAGATCTCCGATAACACCATCGCATTGATATCTTTGCAGCACGATCCAGACGTACAGGTTCTCAGGATTGAACATCTCTTATTGAAGCTTTTTTGGTAAGGACAAGTGCCTTGGATCGCAACATGTCCCTCGCCTGGCGGATTATATACAGAAGATGATGAAGGGCCAAACACCGCAAACGTCGGGACACCCGCAACAGCAGCCAAATGAAGACCTGATGAATCCATAGAAAAAACACCTAGAACATCTCCCATTACAGCCTGCCATGTAGGTATGGTCAAATCTCCTATAACTAAAGAATCTTGGGGTATTTGCTGAGATATACGCTCTGCTTTTTGCTTTTCTTCCAAAGATCCATAGATAAAAAGAACACTTATTTCACATTTTCTTGCGACAAGCTGTAAAAAGTCGCAGACAGTTTTCTCAGAGAGCTTCTTATTCTCCCAATGAGAACCTAAAACAAACATAAAACAAGGTTTTTTCAGTGCTGATATCTGCTTCACCACAGCTTCGTAACGCTTACTTTCTTCAGAGAGAAGAGAAAGTTTGATTCTATTTAGTTCCAAAGAGCTTTTTTTATTAAAAAATATGCGGAAGAAGTCGACATAAAACTCATAAATATTTTTATTGATATCGAGATTTATTTTATGATTGGTAAAGAGAAGATTCGTCCATTCTGGAACACATTCTTTTGAAAATCCAACCTTGGTTTTAGATTTAACAAACATATTGATAAGTCCTGACTTAGTATTCCCCTGTATATCGAATACATAATCATACTCTACCTCTCTAATCGATCTGTAACTGGATAGAAATTCTTGATGGACTTTTTTTGTCAGAAAATTTTTCTTCCAATTGCGAATATCAACAATTATGACTTTATTTATCAAAGGATGTGATCTGAGAACATCATAAGACCTTTTTTCAACCACCCAGTCTACTTTAATTCCGGGAAACTCTTTATGAAGGTAATTTAAAACAGCCAAGGACTGTATCACGTCACCTATTCCAGAAGTCTTAATTATCAATACTCTATACATAACCATATCAATTATTAAAATATCAAACAAAAGGAGATGCTAACACATTCATCTCCATATTCATACTAAAACAACCCATTCACCCTATTTAACCATCTTTTTTATTAGATCCTGAAAAAAAGATGGCTGTAACAATTGGTTTAAATTCACTTTCAGCTGATCTGCAAGGGTTATAAAATCATCAGCCAAAGAACCAGACACACACACTTCTTTTTTTGTCATAGGATGAATAAATGTCAGTCCCCATGCATGGAGCATCTGCCTAGATGGCATAATTTGGCATGAAAAATTTTTACAATACTGATAGTCTCCGAGTATAGGATGGCCCATTTCTTTAAGATGAACCCTAAGTTGATGAGTCCTTCCTGTCTTAGGCTCTAGTACAAGTAGAGAACACCGGAGTCCTTTCTCCAAACTGCGCCAATGAGTGATAGCCCTTTCGCCGTGCTCCTGATCGACACTTCCATATATAGTCTGTCCATGATAACTTCCTTTTTTACCTAAAAAGTTTTCTATGACACCCATTTTTTTTGTAAAAGATCCATCTACGAGAGCTAAATAGTATTTATGAACCTCTTTTTTAGAGAATAGATCTTTCATAGCATTCAACATAGGACCTGTTTTTGCTAACATCAAAAGTCCTGAAGTATCTTTATCTAAGCGATGAACAAGGGATAAAACCCCTGATTTATAACCTATAAGCTGAGAAATTCCTACAGCATCGCTAACAACTCCCGCAGGCTTATTAATAATTAGTAAATAATCATCTTCGAAGATAATCTCTCCTTGAGACTGCTCATCGGTATTGGCTACAATCGACCTAAGCTCTACTGTATCTCCTTTTACAAGCTTGTATGTAGAAAAAAATTCCACCCTACCATTTACAAGGCACTCCTTAGATTCTATAGCTCTTTTTAAAGCTTTTGTAGAGGAAATAGCTGTACATTTTTTTTTCAAAAAAGCAAGCAGAGTAAGCCCATGCTCACCCTCTTGTACTTTGAAATGAAGCAGTTCCGTTTTCTTTCTCATAGCATCTCTAAAAAATCGATCAGTAAACGAACTCCCACACCCGTAGCAGCTGTTGTATTATACCCTTTAGGTTCTGATAAAAAAGCTGTACCTGCTATATCTAAATGAGCCCATGGGGTGGAGTTCTTTATGAATTGTTGTAAGAAAATGGCTCCCTTAGCAGCCGAAGCCTTTCTCCCCCCAGAATTTTTTATATCAGCTATTGAAGATTTTAAACCTTCCCTATACTCAGCATATAAGGGCAACCTCCACAGTCTTTCAAAGGTCCTGTCTCCGGAGGCAATCAACCTATGCGCTAGTGCATCATCATTACTGAATAGTCCAGTTGCTTCCTCTCCAAGAGCTATAACCACGCCACCTGTAAGAGTAGCCAGGTCTATGATTCTTGATGGAGAGTAGTGTTTTTGCAAGTAAGACAGCGCATCTGCTAATACAAGACGACCCTCTGCATCAGTATCGTTAATCTCTACAGATTTTCCACTGTGACTTATGACAACATCACCGGGCTTAGTACTATTCGATCCGATAGCATTTTCTGCTGCAGCAATAACTCCAATAATATTTTTCTTTATACCAAGATCACTTGCAGCCTTAATAACACCTAAAACAGAGGCAGATCCTGCCATATCACATTTCATAGTCTCAATACCGACACCGACCTTTAAATTCAGACCTCCAGTATCAAATGTTATTCCTTTACCAACAATTGCTGTAACGTCCTTGCTCGATGAGTCTGGAATATATTCTAAAACAATAAGGGAAGAGTCATTACAAGATCCTTTGCCTACAGCAAGAAGAAGTCCCATTTTTTCTTTTTCCAAGTCTTTTTCACCAAGAACATGAACTTTTAGATGCTTACCCACAAGTTTTTTTGCTACAGATCCTAGGGATTTGGGAGTAATGTCATCGGCATTTCTATTTACAAGGTCTCTTGTAAAACAAACTGCATCCGTAATTGTCCTTACATCCTTGCACGTACTGATAAATTTCTTAGAAGAGCCTACAAAATGCAACTCTTTTAATAGACATGTAGGATCATTTATAATAGTTTCTCTTTTGAGTTCATCAAATACATAGTTTGCTAAAAGAGATCCCTCAACTAGGGCTTTTAGATATGTTTCATCAACACTAGGAAGCAGAAACGAGATCTTCGCCCACTTTTTTCTTCTACATACTTTTACAACAGAAGCATAGGCTCTTCTTACATAATCAGAATGAAGATCCTTACTATTTCCAAGTCCTAGCAAAATAACTCTTTGTTCTCCTTCTGTTTGACCATAAAGAAGACAAGTCTCCTCCAACTTCGCTGAAAAGTCTTTGGCTTTTATCACGTCTTGAGCAAGAAAAGTAAATGCGTTTGATGGTGTTGCAGGTTCTACAGTGTCTCCATTTATCCAAAAGGGAACAACTAAGGCATCTAATATTTTTCTATTTGCTGGGGTATCGCTGTGGCTAATAATCATCAGAATCCTCTCTAAATTGAACCTATAGTCATTAAGAAAATAGCTAACACAAGAAAATTACAACATCAAGAACAAAATTGAGCAATGTCTCAAATAAACATTGCCCAATACAAATCTAATTAAAATGGTATTTCATCATCAGAAAATGACATCTCAGATTTTCCTTGGCCATGTAATGACATTTCATGACCAGCATGTGCCATTTCATGATCGTGAGAAGAATCGGAAGAATTAGAAGAAGAAGAAGAATCATTTCTTCCAAAAGGACTAAACATCAGATTCATTGCTGTGATGCTCATAGACACTTGAGACTTTCCGTCTCTGTCTGTAAACATTTCAGGCTTATTAAGCTCACCAACAGTTATGATAGGACTACCTTTTTTAAAGTAGGTAAGCATCTTATCGAATTGCTCGCCCCATACAGTTACCTTCCACCAAATGGTCTCATCTTTAGATCCCTTTCTAGCTTTGGCTGCCACTCTTAGTGTAGTTACTTTCTGTCCAGAAGAAGTAAAACGAACTTCTGGATCAGCGCCCAGATGTCCTGCAATTGTTATTTGATTCATATAGAAACTCCTAAATAAACTAACTTATCTTAACTCATTTTCCAGGGATTATGTGCGACAAAACAAAAAAAACCCAAGAGAAAACTGATTTTAAACTAATTCCTTTTTACAAATCGTTATTTTTTCTTCTAAAAACCAGGTAAATACCAGCCAAAATAAAAGGAATACTTAGATACTGCCCCATATGTAAATGAGTCTGAAGTAAAAGATAATCGCTCTGTTCTGTTTTAAAGAACTCAAGAATAAATCTACTTAAAAAAACAGCAATTAAAAACAGACCTAGTACAAATCCCGGTTTTACTAACCTAAATAAACGTTTCCAATTTACTGCCAGAGTCAAGAATATAAAGAAATAAATTACCGCTTCATAAAGCTGAACAGGGTGTCGTGGAGTTGGCGCAGTACCATCTGCTGGATGGCCAAAAATTACAGCCCAGGGAACCGTTGTGGTGGTTCCTAATATCTCTTGGTTGATAAAATTTCCTATTCTAATAAAAGTAGCGATCAAAGCCGTAGGAATAGTAACAAGGTCTGCAATACGAAGAAGTGATAAGCCAATATCCTTAAATTTCTTTTTGCGAGAAAGTATCCATAAAGCAATAAATACTCCAGCAGCCCCGCCATGACTTGATAATCCACCCTTCCATATCTGTATTATTGAAATAGGGTTATGAATATAAAAAGAAAAATCTTGATAGAAAATAACATCACCAAGCCTTGAACCTATTACAGCTCCTAAAATTGAAGCGAAGGAAATAGATTCTGTAATAACAGCAGCTTTTTGAGAAATAGTAAGAATCGATGAACCTAGAACATCCTCGAAATGTAGCCTGATGCTTAAGATCCTTTTTTCATTCTCTAACAAAAATTTCTGCAGATATGTTAAAAGAAAACTTCTCTTATTAAAAGGGAGTTTTTTTTCAGTAGAAACAATCCTCTGCATCCCCTTGATAAATTGATCAGGCGATGATAGATCTTTTGTAGTAAGTGATTTAAAACAAGAGGACCCCTCTTGTTTGTATTGTTCTATTACTTGTGATACAATCTTAAAGGAGAGAATATCATCCAGTGTTATATAGGGCTTTGCAAGCAAATACCAAACTAAAAGACGCCTGCAAATAAAATATCCTATAAAGAAGCCAAGGGCGAAAAGAAATCCATACCAAAGTATGGGTCTGTCTAAAATAGGTATATTTACATCAAACATGAATCGATTAGGATCCCAATAAAAGTAAGCAAACATAAATTTAAACACCCATGTTAAAAATAAAAATCATCACCGTAGGAAAAACAAAAGAGCCTTGGCTACAACAGGCCACTGATGAATACCTAAAGCGGTTGCAAAACAGCATATTCATCGAATGGATTCTTTGCAAAAATTCAGACCAACTAATAAGTACGCTAGAAAAAGAATCTTCATGGATATGCCTTGACCCTATGGGAGCAATGCAGTCAAGCGAAGAGTTCAGCGTATTTTTATTTAAGTTACTCGAATCTGAGGGCAGCAGGATCAACATCGTAATCGGAGGAGCTGAAGGACTTCCGGCAAAAATTAAATCTCAAGCCAAACATCTCATCAGCTTCTCTAGAATGACATTCACTCATCAGATGACAAGACTGATCCTACTCGAGCAGATCTACAGAGCCCAAGAAATCAAAAAAGGTTCTGGATATCACAAGTAGTCTACTTAACCTCAACATCTCTTCCTTTTGTAAAGGCAACTCTAAAATATTGCATAGCTCCATTAATCAGAGCTGAACCGACAGCTACGTCTACGATCCCCTTCACTTCGCCAGAAACAGGAATGAAACGCAATAGCATCCCCATTAGCATCATGGAAAAAATTATAGCAATATAGTAGAACGGGTAAAGTTGTTTGAGCGTCATATATTCGCCATAAGAAAAAAATCTGTTAGAAATTCTAGCAACAGTTTTACTTAAAACAAAACGACCTTTTAAAAAGCCGACTATTAGAGCCACTGTAATAAAAAAAAGAGCTGCATGCTCTTTACTACCGATAGTATTTCCCAACATTTGTGTTAAATAACCACTTTCATGAGAATGAGCGACGCCCACTAGAAGCTTCAGCCCTTTTTGCAGGAGAAAGACTCCTATTAACAGCCATGTAGCAAAACTTATCATTAACGCTTTGAACGGAGTTATTTTCATAATATTTTCCCTAAATTATTTCATTGATATTTATACGCAATCGATAGATGTGCATATAAGGTATCATGGTCTAAAAAGAATTGTATTAAATTCAAGGTTAATGACAAAAAAACTCTATAAATTTACACTTCAATCTATTGCAAAATATTTTAAATGGGATCGTTAGGACTATAAAAAAATTAGTAATGAAAAAAGGAGAATTTTCCATGAACGTGACATTGACCTTTTTAAGAATCCTATTCTTTTCGCTCAGTGTTTTTTTTATGACACTGTACATGCTATCCAGCACTTCTGGAGCACCTCAAACTAATCTTCTAATAGGCATAGGTCTAGGATCCTTGCTCGGCGTCACGCTGATTGGATTTGATATCATATTTAGAAAATTCAACCTCCGATCCTTTAATATAGGCATCGTAGGACTTTTCATAGGTTATCTAATGGGAGAAGCCCTTGTTCTAGTATTTGGAGCCATCCTTGATATAAGCTCGCTTACGATAGTACTACAACCTCAAGTCATAGAGATGATAAAGATCTCTCTTTTTCTTTTTGGAACCTACCTAGGGACGATCATGACCCTCAAAACATCTGATGAACTTTACGTTAGTATCCCCTTCGTCAAGTTCTCTCCTACTTCACAAAAGAAAAAAGATTTGGTCGTAGATAGCTCTGTTTTATCTGATGCAAGAATTATAGACCTTTCTTCAACAGGAGTTTTAGACCACACTCTGATTATCCCAAGATTTCTTATTAAAGAAATCTATGCTATTTCGGAAATCGGAGATGAGGTAAGCAAAAATAAAGCAAAAAAAAGCTTAGAGATCATAAAAAAACTAGAAGCTATCGAAGGATTAGAACTACGGTTTAATGATACAGACTTCCCCGAAGTAAAAGATATTCAAGGTAAGCTTATTCGATTAGCTAGATTACTAGATGCAAATATACTGTCTGCAGATATCACAAAAATTCAAATGTCTTCGCTTGAAGGGATAAGAATTATAAATCTTCACACCTTATCTAATGCACTTAAACCGCTGACTCAAACTGGTGAATTCATAAAAATTAAAATCCAAAGATATGGAAAAGAACCACGACAAGGTGTTGGATACCTGGAAGATGGAACTATGGTTGTTGTTAATGGAGGTGGAAAATTTTTAGGAGA
>VGMB01000040.1 GCA_016866585.1 Chlamydiota bacterium | reverse complement strand
TACTCGACACGTTCGAATAAAATATCCCACAAGAAATTAATTTCAAAAAATATTCTTGCAAACCATCTGTCATAATTGGTAGATAGGCATGTAGGACAGCTCTGTTTATTGATTGATCCACTATATAGAGTGTGGGCCCGTTGGGATGTGTTATCATCGTTAAATGGTTCTCTGGGGCGATAAAAAGATAGATATAGCAATAAATAATGTAAAAAACGGAGTAGACCTGGGTCATAAAAGACTAAGGTTTTTACTGTCGCAGATAAATTTTGTTTATGAGTTGGTTTTATGGCTAAAAGGTATGATGAAAGCGCTGTGCAGTCTCTTGATGCATTAGCTCATATTAGGTTGAGATCGGGGATGTATATAGGCCGTCTTGGTGACGGTACTCATCCTGATGACGGTATATATATCATGCTTAAGGAAGTTATCGACAATTCCATAGACGAATTCATTATGGGTAACGGATCTAAGATCGAGATAGAATTAAACACTAAAAGTTCTACTGTTTCTGTGAGAGATTATGGTAGAGGGATTCCTCTTGGAAAGGTTGTTGAGTGTGTAAGCCAGATAAATACCGGTGCTAAATATAATGATGACGTGTTCCAATTTTCTGTTGGCTTAAATGGAGTAGGGACTAAGGCTGTTAATGCCCTTTCTTCTTTTTTCAAGGTTAAAAGTGTAAGAGATGGCGAGTTTGTTGAAGCCAGCTTTTCTAAGGGTATTCTAAAAGATAAAAAAAAGGGCAAAACAAAAGAACCTAATGGAACCTTTGTTGAGTTTATTCCCGATACCGAAATTTTTAAGAAGTATTCCTTCCATACAGAGCTTATTCTTAAAAGATTGCGCCATTATGCTTACCTGAATACAGGTTTAGTTTTAATCTTTAATGGTGAAGAGATTAAATCGGAAAATGGCTTGTTAGATCTTCTTAATGATGAAGTAAAAGACGACAGGCTCTATGAACCACTTCATTATCGGGGTAAAACGTTAGAGTTTGCTTTTTTACACTCCTCTAGCTACGGTGAAACCTATTTTTCGTTCGTTAATGGACAGCATACGCAGGATGGAGGAACACATCTGTCCGCTTTTAGAGAAGGTATTCTAAAGGGGATTAATGAATTTACGAAAAAAAATTTTCAAGGTGTAGATGTAAGAGAGGGAATCGTTGGTACAATACTCGTTAAAGTAAAAGATCCTATGTTTGAATCGCAAACAAAAAACAAGCTTTCTAATAATGAAATACGTGCTCCAATAGTTCAAGAAGTTAAGGATGCGGTTCAAACTTTACTTTATAAAAATGAAGAAGTTAGTAAGCTGATCTTGGAAAGAATCTTATTCAATGAAAAGTTGCGTAAAGAATTAGCGGCAGTAAAAAAAGAAGCCAAAGAAAAGCAGAAGAAAATATCTTTTAAAATACCTAAACTTAGAGATTGTAAATATCATTATGGAGATGGTTCCAAAGAAGGGGAGAAATCGGTAATTTTTTTAACAGAAGGAGAGTCGGCATCAGCTTCCGTTGTTATGACTAGAGATCCGTTTACTCAAGCTGTATTTTCCTTAAGGGGTAAACCTCTTAACGTTCACGGTATGAAGCTCGAGATGTTGTATAAGAATGAAGAGATGTACAATCTAATGTCGGCTTTGAACATCGAGGAAGGTTTAGATAATTTACGTTATAATAAAGTTATTCTTGCTACTGATGCAGATGTTGATGGCATGCATATACGCAATTTATTGATAACTTTTTTTCTAACATATTTCGAAGGTCTTGTTCTAGATGGTCATTTATACATACTGGAGACCCCTTTATTCAAAGTTAGAAATAAAGAAAGAACCATCTATTGTTATTCGGAAGAAGAAAAACAAAAAGCAATTTCAGACCTTAAAAAAGGAATTGAAATTACTCGCTTTAAAGGGTTGGGAGAAATATCTCCAGATGAATTTGAGCAATTTATATCTAAGGACATCAGATTAATACCAGTTCTGATTCACAACTTGTCCGATATTAAACCAACTTTAGAATTTTACATGGGTAAGAATACCCCATCGAGAAAAAACTTTATAATGAAAAACTTAGAGAAGCAAGATGGATGACCTTAAGCAACAGATGAAGGATCACTTCATCAAATATGCATCATATGTGATTCTTGATAGAGCTATACCTAGTGTTGTCGATGGTCTTAAGCCAGTTCAAAGACGTATTTTAGAAATCTTATGGAGACACAATGATGATAAGTTACATAAGGTGGCTAATATTGTAGGACAGACTATGCAGCTTCACCCTCACGGAGATGCAGCAATTTATGAAGCACTAGTTAATCTAGCTAACAAGGGATATCTACTAGAAAAGCAGGGAAATTTCGGAAATATTTTTACCGGTGATCCCTCGGCAGCCGCACGATATATAGAAACTAGATTGTCAACTCTTGCTAAAGAAACTCTTTTTAATCCAGATATTACAGATAAAATCCCTTCTTATGATGGTAGAAATTATGAGCCTGTTGTGTTACCAGCAAAAATACCCTTGCTCTTGATGCAAGGAGCTGATGGTATAGCCGTCGGTATGGCAACGCACATTTTGCCTCATAATTTTAAAGAGCTCTTAGAGGCTCAGATCGCTATAATAGAAGGAAAAAATTATAGAATTTATCCAGATTTCCCAACGGGAGGAATTATGGATAAAAGCCTGTATGATAAAGGCCGAGGAAAAATAAAGTTACGTGCAAAAATTGATATTGTTGATCAAAAGACTCTTGTTATCAAAGAGATATGCTATGGAACTACTACCGAAAGTTTGATTAGATCTATTGATGAAGCAGCTAAAAAGGGCAAGATAAGAATTGAGTCCATCAATGATTACACTGCAAAAGAGGTTGAGATTGAAATTAAATTGCCTAGAGGGCAATACGCGGAAGAAATACTTGATGCTCTTTATGGCTTTACTGAATGTGAGGTAACATTAAGTTCTCAGATTATTGTAATTAAAAATGATCATCCTTGGGAAACAGATGTCCACGAAATTTTGAACCATCATACAGAGTTATTACTTACCTATCATAAAAAAGAACTTGAAATAGAAAGAGATAGACTAAAAGAAAAGATGTTTTATAAATCTCTAGAAAGGATCTTCATAGAGAAACGCTTATACAAGAAGCTAGAAAAAATAAAGACCTTAGAAGGTATACACAAATCCTTAGAAGAATCATTAAAGCCTTTTGTGCGTAGGCTATTGAGATCTCCCACTCAAGATGATAGAGAGAAACTACTACAGATTCCGATTAGAAAGATCTCTCAGTTTGATATTGATCAAAATAAAGAAGAAATAGCTTATCTAGAGGATCTTTTAAAGATCGTTGAAAAAAATTTAAAGAATATTAAAAAGTACACTGTTGAATATATTAAAAAATTAATAGAGAGATTTGCTCATTTATACCCAAGAAAAACAAAAGTAAAAGCAATAGAAGAGATAGATCGAAGAGCTATAGAGACTAAGGATATTAAATTTGGTTTCGATCCCTCGACTGGATTTGCTGGAACTAAAGTATCCGGGCCGATAGTGATACAATGTACAAATTTTGATAAATTATTAGCTTTTTTTAAAGACGGTACGTACAAAGTTGTCAATATTCCCGAGAAGCAATACTTTGAAGATGTAGTGTGGATAGGAGTTGCTGATAAAAAAACAGTAATGAATATTATCTATAAAAAAAATGATACCCAGCAAGCATGGACTAAACGATTTGTTGTTGAGAAGTTTATTTTGGAAAAATCATATCGGTTTTTTGAGGAAAATGCAGAATTGTTACATTTTTCAACAGATCCAGATGCTCAAGTTGAAATTCTATTTGCTCAAACAGGAAAACAAAAAGCTCATAAAGAAAATTACTCTTTAAAGGAAGCTCCTCTTATGGGAGCCAGTACCAGAGGTGTTAGAGTTTCTACTCAAAAAGTTAAAAAGGTTTCTTATCGAGGTAAGTGATATTTATTGCCTAAGAGATAATCTTTTTTGAATTTCAGATCTTAGGATTTTCTGAATTATTATTTTTGGAATGAAAAATTTTGAGATCATAACTAAAATTTTGTACTTTAGATCAATAATTTGGAATCCTTTTTTGTTTTTAATCTGTTTGATTATAAGAGTGGCTGCTTTGCTTACACTCATTACTATCGATTTGTTTGTTGTAGATTGAATTCCTCTTGCAGCCTTAGCTCTGAATTCTGTAGAGATTTGTCCCGGACAACATACTAACACTCTTATCCCATGTGGAGCAAGCTCTGCATCAAGAGATTGAGATAAACGTATTACATAGGCTTTTGAGGCGCTATATATTGCAAATAGGGGATAGTCGAAAAATGCTGCAGCGGATGAAATATTCATAACAGTACCTTGGATACTGTTTTGTTTCATAACTTTTGTTCCTAGAAGACTGATTTCTGTTAAGGCATCTATATTGGTTTGAACCATTTTCATTAGCTCATCTACAGAAGAGCGAAATGCTTCTCCGTAAAAACCAATACCTGCAGAGTTAATGATGAGAGTTGGTTTTTTTTTCTCTATTTCATCAAGTATGACCTTACGTTCAATTTGGTTATTAAGATCAGCTTTTATTATTTTAACATCACAGTACTTTGATAGTTCATTTTGAATCAATAATAGCCTTTCTAAATTTCTACCGGTAAGAATTAAGGGAGTACCTTGAGTAGCTATCTGCCGAGCTAGCTCTAGACCAAGTCCGCAGCTAGCTCCTGTAATCAGAGTTATTTGCGTCATAACGAAAGTTTCTGTTTAATGGCATTGATAAGATCTTGAAGCTTATCATCACATTGTTTTATGCCATGTTCAGCTTCACAAAATACGTTTAACCTTACCCCTGCATAAATTTTAAGTTTAGGCTCAGTTCCCGAAGGACGAACTACTACTTTGCTATTATTATCAAATTTATAAAGTATTACATCGGATACTGGCAAATTTATCTTTTCCTTTTTTTGATTCACTTTATCTACTCGTTCTTGCGTAAGATAATCTTCAATTATAAGAACCCGGGAATTATTTATTTCATCAAGAGGCTTAGATCTTAAGTTTCTCATCATTTCTTTCATGGAATCCATTCCATCTTTTCCAGGAGGAAAATCTATAGAATATTGGATTTCTCTAAAAATTCCGTATTCAGAGTAAATATCATATAGTAGGTCTATTAATGTTTTATTCTGCTCTTTTGCATATAAAGCGATTTCAGCAAGAAGACAGCAAGATACTACAGCATCTTTATCTCGAGCGTGGGTTCCTACTAAATATCCATAAGATTCTTCTGCACCGAATAAAAAGTGTAGTTTGCTCTTATTTGTCTCCCAAAGATGGATTTTTTCTCCAATATATTTGAAACCAGTAAGAACTTCTTCACAATGGATATTATACTCCTTACATATTGTTGGAATGAGTTCAGTCGATACGATGGTAGTGACTACAGCGTCATTAGATCTAAGCATGTTTTTTTTCTTTAATGACGAGCATAAATACCATGTGCAGATAGATGCGGTTTCATTTCCATTTAGGGTTACGGCTCTACCGTTATGCATAACAACAACGCCTAGTCTATCTGCATCTGGATCAGTTACGAATAAGATGTCATTACCATTTTTTTTCATTGTTTCTATCCCTAAAGCTAGAGCTTGAGGATATTCTGGATTAGGAGATTTTGCAGTTGGAAAATTGCCATCAGGAATGCACTGCTGTTCAACAAGAAATATGTTTGAAAATCCCCAGTCTTTCAAAGATTGAGGTACTAAGGTTATCCCTGCTCCATGCAAGCTTGAATAAGTGATATGTAGTTGTTTTCCATTTTTTTGGTTCTCATGTGGTCTTTGTTGTAGCCCATGTATTGCATTGATGTATTCCTGGTCAAGATCAGTTGATAAAATGTGAATTAATTTGTTGTCAATTTTAACTGTTGGGATGTCATCGTAAGACTTTATGGATTGAACCTCATTCATAATGCCCTGGTCATGAGGAGGTACTATTTGTGCTCCATCAGACCAGTACACTTTGTATCCATTATATTCAGAAGGGTTATGAGATGCTGTTATCATTACGGCTGCGGTACATTGAAGCTGTCTGCAAGCAAATGAAATGTATGGAGTAGGTCTTAATTCTTCGAAAAGAAAGACTTCTATCCCTTGTGCAGCTAGAACACGTGCGGTCTCTTGAGCAAATAATTGAGAATTGTTGCGTGAGTCAAAACCTATGACTACCCTGGCCTCATTGGCTATGCTACTCTTTTTTATATAATTTGCCAGTCCAAGGGACGCTTTTCTAATCGTATAGATATTTATCCGATTGGTGCCGACTCCCATGATGCCCCTCAATCCTCCTGTACCGAAAGCAAGCTCCGTGTAAAAAACGTCTCGTAGAAGTTTAGGGTTATCTGATTTTAATTTGGATATTTCTGCCTTAGTATCTGCATCAAAGTTTCCAGATGTCCAGGAGTGTATGCGATCTTCTGTAACGGTGTCGAGGTTCATAAAAGCTCCTTATAATTTAAAAGAGCAGTTTGACACATGAAAGATTTAGTTCAAAGAAAGTTGTTGCTGAATTTCTTCTAGGGGCACAGTGCGGGAATCTCGATGATTTATCCCCTCGCAACGTTTAGCCTCTTCTTGCCATGCTTCTTTTGATTCAACGATTTCAGGCCACCATGGGTATGTTTTACATTGACTTGGTCTATATGTATAAAGTGTGCATGTATTATCTTTTAGAAATATGCAGTCATATGACTTACGATCTTCTAATAAAGCGCGTCTTCCATAAACAGAGCGGGTGTATTTTTTTATGAATTCTTCTAAAGTGATGTTAAGAAAATTAGCCATCGCGATGATTTCTTCGTCTGTAATCCAAACATACCCTGGGGAGCCAGTACAACATGCCCCACACTGAGTGCAGTTGAATGGCAGGCCATCTTTATACCATGGCAAAGAATTCTCTTTTTTCATAACTTTTCCTTACTAAAAAAAACCTGACTTTCAAAATGAGTTCTTAGTTTTTAGCTTAATTACTAATTACTTTCTTTTAAAAGACAAAACTTCAAACTTTGAAAGTTTATAGTTAAATGGTGAAATTAAATGTTGATCTTTCTTTCCATCTCTTAGACTGATCTTGCGTCGCCAGAGAATATGAGGTTATTGCACAGGATTGCTTGTTAAGCTCTAGCAAATTCCAAGAACCTTTTTTCTTATGTGATGTACATCCTGAGTCTAAAATAATCGGAAGACCTGCATTTCTAAGATCTGCTACGCTGTGTCTATGAGTATGTCCATGTAGATATAGTTTTACTTTAGGAAACTCACTGAGTACTTGTCTAAGAGCATTATCTCTTAAAAGGTGTTTGTGTTTACTATCTGAAGTGAATATTGGGAAATGGTTGGCAAGTATTACTTTGTCTTCGTCCGAAATAGCACTAAGTACTTTCCTAAGGTTAGCCTCAATTTGCTCAGAAAAATTGCCATGACATGAAAGTAGTGGTGTCGCAAGACTTGTATCCAAAGCTACGATCCAGTAACCATCCGGAAGCTTTTTAACCGATATTTTCTGATCCTTAAGATTAACATCGGAAAAAACGTTTTCTGATTTAGATATTGAAGGTTTAAAAAAATCGTAGAATGTTTGGTTTCTGTAGTCCAATTTCGTATAGTGATCATGATTACCAGGTAATGTAATAACCTCAACACCAGCATTTTTAATTTTGTTTAAAAATGCCTGAGCTAATACGAATTCATTTTTTTTGGAAGTTGTACTTAGATCACCAGTTACAATCAGTAGGTCGATTTTCTTTCCAATAAAGATTTCAGTTAATTCGTCGAGCTGATTGTGACAAAACTCTTTCATTCGACGAAAAAGTAAGTTCGCATTTCCTACCCATCTTTTTGAAAAAAATTGTGTAGGACTCCATGTAAATGTGGAGAAATGAAGATCTGATATATGAGCTATACGAAATACTTTAGTCTCTACTGACGTCGTCATAAGATAAACCTTGTTCTTAGGGCGTAACTAAGCCCAAGAGTTTATCTTAAAACGCCTTTCTAGTATAAAGAAAAGAATCGTAAAACTAGTTTCTTTTTAAAGTTTTTTTAATAAAATGCTTTATTTTAATTTTTGCTTGTCTGGCTAATGTTGTTAACCATCTTTTACCTTCACTGTGTACGTGAGCGGGAGGAGAGTTCTCAACTCCTTGGTGAGTGGCAGTTCTTTTAGATTTTTTACTCTCGAGCTTAGCTTTTTTTTGATTCATTGATCTTTCCATTGAAAGAGTGTGGTTTCTTTGAATCTTTGCCTTTTTAGAAGGAATTTTCTTAAGCATCTCTTTTTCAGAGGGATATTCTTTTTTTACTGGCTCGGTTATTGTGTCTTCCCCAGATTTAAGGTCTTTTTTGACTTTTTTAAATATTTTTTTATGCATCCTGAGGGATAAAGGTTGTTTGGCTTTGTTCATAATAAGACCTGGGGTAGTTAATTGTTTGTTATTTTTAATTTACAATTAACTAATTAAATTTTCAATAAAATAATTTATATTTAATTTGATTTTATGGTTTTCTGTTTATTTTATTGAATCTTTTTATAACATTAGAAACAGAGATGAACTTGCTCCATTTTTTCTTGCTTCTTTTGCGGAAGATCCATTTTGCAAGAAATGAAGAGGGGGTGATCACTTCTCCTTTTAGCCATCCAGGGCGCCATAAACGCATACGCTTTTCATCATTAGCAACGACTACTGATGGAATTTGCAGATTAGAGGCTAGATGACCTATCAAAGAGTCGTTACCTATAACGCACGAGGACTCGTAAATTAAAATTGCTAAGTCAGATAGTGTTGGTAAAAGAGGTACCAGCCATCTATTTTCAGTAATTTTTTTCCAATTTTCGTGTTCGATAGGGGATACTGCAAATACAACTTCAAAGTCTTGTTCTTCTAATTTTTTTGCTAGCGATATGAATTTTTTATAGGGCCAATTTTTATTTTCCTGGCTGCTAGTTGGATGTAGAACGATTCTATTTGAATTTTTTCTATGTTCAAGTCCTGGTAGAGGTATCAGCCCATTATTTCTGCTCACTCCAGGTAATTTGAGTAGTTTCGATGTGGCTTTGGCGATGTTTTCAACCATGCAAACGTTTTCTTCAAAAACATGATCATTTTGATAAATTGGTCCGTGTTTATTGAAATGATAAGTAGGGTAAAAAACAACTAATTGGTTCAATATGCCTTCGCGCTTTAATGAAATAAGTTTTTGAGCTAGGGGGGAATTGTCATTTTGTAGGACGATTAGATCATATTCCTTAGAAAACTGTTCAATTTCAGAAATGGTGGGTATATTTAAGAAGTTTTTAGTTTTTAGCCATGGAGTGAGTTGCTTCAATAACGGTTGGTATGTGGTTACTTCATAGCCTGCTTCTTGCAAGTTATAGGAGGCTACTAACATTAAAAGTCCGTCACCAATGCCCTGAGCTGGTAAAACTGCTGCTTTTTTCATTCTTTCTTTTCCGATGCATATAAACCTATGCTCTTAGAGCATAGGTTTATTAGATTCATGACTATTTTTTCTTATCTTCATTTTCTTCAGGAGCATTTCCTATAAGAGCTTCTGAAAGAAGAACTATCCCTGCTGTAGAAGAAGCAAATAAAAGCGCGTGTTTAACCACTTTTACAGGATCAACAACGCCAGCTACTATCATGTCTTCAACTTGTTCAGTTATAGCGTTGAATCCATAATGGCCATTTTTTTCTTGCAACTGTTGCAGTACAACGGAACTATCAAATCCAGCGTTTGATACGATTTGTTTAAACGGTGTTTCACATGCTCTTGTGACAATTTGAGCTCCTACGAGTTCTTCAGGAGATATTTGTAAAGTGTTTGCAGCTTTACTTGCTTGTAAAAGCGCTATTCCTCCACCAGGTAGTATTCCTTCTTCCAAAGCTGCTCTCGTTGAGTTCAAACTATCTTCGAACATTTGTTTCTTTTGTTTCATTTCTGGTTCTGTAGGGGCACCTACTCGAATTACTGCCACTCCGCCTTTTAACTTAGCTTTTCTTTCTTCGAGTTTTTCTTTGTCATACGTGCTTTCTGTGTTTTTAAGTTCCGCTTCTATTTGGCTTATGCGAGCTTCTAGATTTTTTGTCGAGCCTGATCCTCCAACAAGTGTAGTTTTATCTTTTGTTAGAATGATTTTCTCTGCGGAACCCAAATCTTCAAGTCCTGCGTCTTTCAAGTACGTACCAGTTTCTTCACAAATAAAATTTGCACCTGTTAGAATCGCTATA
>VGMB01000039.1 GCA_016866585.1 Chlamydiota bacterium | reverse complement strand
TAATTAAAAAAAAACTTTTATCCTGGTGTTTTAATAGAATTTAAACTAACGTTATTGAAATAAAAAAATAGCGTTAATTTATGAGTGTTATTTTAAATTCTATAAGCTTTAATTATAAAAAAAACTTTCTCACGCCTAGCCAACCTTTTGGTTATAATTTTTCACAGGCCAGCTCTTGTAATTTGGAAAATCTCCCCATAGATTTGGCTGCGAAAATAACCCAAAATAATTCTTCAGATAGTTTGAGCGGCCTCAGCGGGAAAACTATAGTGATTATAGGTTGTAGCTATGGATCTGGTCATAAACAGGCAATGGCATCCACAGCTGAAGTTGTAAAAAAACTTGGTGTAAAGTCGATTTTAGTTGATTTGCCTAATGAAGTTCTGCTCGAGGAAGATTATGCTCGAAATTTAACGAGAAAATACCTAGGCAGTTTTTCTCCAGAATGGAGCACAGGCGACATTTTTAACTTTTTGATGCAAAGAAAAGCATATTCCATCATCAATTTTATTAGCGGAAACGATCCCAAAGCAAATAGACATCCAATAGCAGCTCCATTAGATCCACGTAAAGTGCTAAAAGTTCATTCATACCTGTCTCAATTTCATCCAGATGCTGTTGTTATAAACTATCTACCTGATATACCCACCGTCATTGAAGTGTCTCGTATGTTAAATATTCCAGTAATACACACGCATACTGATATGAATCCAAGAGAGCTATGCTACAAAATTTCATCAGGATGTTATGATCGTTTTACAGAGTGTCTGCCTTACTCAGGATTTGAGAGCATTCTTACATCTACTTGTTTATCTCCTCATCAAGTTGTGGTTTCAGGGCCTCCCTGTAATTCAGTATTCGATACGCCACTTTCATCGGAAGAAATAGAAGATAAAATGAAGTTTTATGGAATTTCTCCCGATAAGAAGGTGATTGTTATATCTAATGGAATTAATGGTGTAAGCTCGACTCCTCCATATATAAGATTTATCCATAATCGTTACAAAGGACAACCTAAAGAACTTATCCCTTTTCATTTAGTAGTCCTATGCGGGAAGGGTAATCAAACTATATGTGATAATATACATAAAAAATGGTCTGAGCTTATACCTATCACAGCTCTAACCTCAGTGGAAGTAGCTGAAATGAGAGATCTAATGAGCATAGCTTCTCAAGGGGGAGCCATGCTAGGAAAGCCTGGAGGTTTGACAGTGTTTGAATCTCTTAAGTTAAATGTTCCGTTAATTTTTGATTCTATTTCTCCTGAGATCGATTACTTTAATTTTTCTCATACATTTTGGGTTTTGATGAATAGAGGGTTTCAAGTGTTATTTGGTGCTAGTGAAATTGTTCCCTGGGAATCTGATAATAGAGATTTTATTGTAGAAAATGGGTTGGGATATACATGTGAGTCTGAGGAAAAATTTCATGAAATTCTTGATCTATTGAGTCAACAAGGTATAAAAAAGAGTGTGCCTAGTCTTAAATTTTCTGATGAATTTCCAAAGATATTAAAACAGTGCCTACTTTATGATTAATTAAACACAACATGGAAACTTCGGAAATTCAAAACAGTGTTTTTTTTCGTATTAAACTGTTTGAGTCTAATTTTTTTTAAGATTCCAGCATTATTGCTTCGTTTATTGATGTGCAGAAGGTTTGTTTGGGAATCACTTTTAAACTTCCGAATTTTTGCATTTGTTTAAGTATATTATTTTGTAATCCGCAAATATAGATTTTAGATTGTTTTTTTAAACAGTCGGTATAAAAATTCTCTATTACACAGAAACCAGATGCATCGATGAATGGTACTTCGGACATATCGAGTATGTAAATTTCAGCTTTTTCAATTTTAGTTAAAATATCGGCATTACCAAAAAAAAGAGCTCCTTGCATTTTATAAATACTGAAAAATTCTTTATTTTTAATTTTTGCGTTCAGTTCTGTATTTGTATCAAATTGCTTTAGATCTATTGCCTTAGATTTTTTGCTCATTTGTCTCATAAAAATTACACTTGCTACAGAGATCCCCACAAAAACAGATGTTGAAAGATTTGTGAATATTGTGAATAAAAATGAGGTAACTAAAACTGCAACATCAAGCCCTGGACCTTTTAAGTATCTAATAAACAGAGTGAGTTTGATAAGTTCAAAAGAGACAAACATCAAAACCACAGAGAGCGATACGAGCGGTATAAAACTAACAACATTTGAAAAAAGAAGAATAATCACTAATAAAATTGTGGCTCGCAGCAATCCAGCGATCGGTGTCAATGCTCCAGATTTGGCGTTTGCTGCAGTTAAAAGTACGACTCCCGTAGTTGGTATACCACCGAATAGTGCTGTGCCTAAATTTGCCATTCCTTGAGCAAAAAGTTCTATGCTGGGTTTGAAGTCTTGCCCGTTTATTTCTTTTGCTATTATTGAAGATAGTAAAGATTCTAAAGATCCTATGATTGCTATATTAAAGCTGCATTTTAATATCGATGGGAGATTCTCCCAAGTAAGCGTAAATGATGGCCAATTAAAAGAGGGGAGAGTGCTTAAAAGTTTACCGTATTTTGATTCAATGGTATCTACTGGCAGAGAGAAAAAGTTACAAAATACTGTTACTGTAAATATAGTAATTATCCCAGGTGAAATTTTTGGAAAGTATTTTTTTATGACAAGTATCATCGCAATAGAAGAAATGCCTACGTAAAAAGTTGTGCTATTGATGGAGTTGTAGTTGGTGAAATAGTACTGCACCTGAAAAATAAATTGATCCGGTAGTGGTGTTTTTGTTGTAAATCCCATGAAGTTTTTAATTTGATCTGAAAATAAAGTTATACCGAGTCCACTTGTAAATCCTATTACTAAGGAGTTTGGAATGAACTTTATCCATTTTCCTATTTTTAAAAAACCCAAGCACATCATAAAAGCGCCAGCAATCATGGTTGATAAGCATAAAGCTTCATATCCATACAATTGCATCATACCGTAAATTACAGCGATTAATGCTGCTGTAGGACCGTTTATTTGTACTCTACATCCTCCAAGTATCGAAACAATAAATCCTCCGATTATTCCAGTATACAGACCTTGAAGAGGTGAAGTACCTGATGAAATCGAAAGCTGCATGCATAAAGATATTGATAAAACTGCGACAGTTATTCCTGAAAGTAAGTCTTTTCGAAGTGTTTTTAGTGAGTAGCCTTGATGAAGTGTTGTGTATAACTGTGGTTCATATGATTTAAAAAAACTGGGCATTTTGTTTTTCCTAAAAAAATCTTTCAAGTCTTTTGTGTTTAAAACGTTCTCTTCTTATTGAAGAAATTGGGGGTGGGGTTCTTTTTTTTTCTTTTTTTACAAAAAATGTTGTTGGTAAATTCATCCATTTGTTATAACTTTCATCATCAACATGCTGGCGTAGCTCAATTGGTAGAGCGCCCGACTTGTAATCGGATGGTTGAGGGTTCAATTCCTTTCGCCAGCATATCTTTTGGGGGTGTCGCATAGTGGCAATTGCAGGGGACTGTAAATCCCCCACCTTCGGGTTTCGTGTGTTCGAGTCACACCGCCCCCAAGTTGTGTTTATAAATTGTTTAAGGGTTCTTTTTTTTCTTATTTAATATACCAATTACTATAAGGAAACAGCCAACGGCACCGCTTAACCACATTGAATATCTCATATAATTATAAATCATTTCATACTTTTTTATATCCTGATTCCCTTGGTCGATTTTTTTTTGAACCTTATCAGTAAATACTCCACCAATTTCTTTGGAATATTCATTTTGGGATAGGATTTGATTTCCAAGATCTACATTTTTTTGAGCCTTTTCTACTTTAACTTTTCCTAATCCAATTTGATTTCCGATGTAGTTTGATCCGGCTCCAAGACCAAAACTTAAACAAATTAATATGCATCCTAAAATTATTTTACCTTTCATTGTTGATCTTCTTTTTTTATAGGTTTGATTTCAGAAACATCATCTATAGTATATAGCTCTAGATCAAATCCCTTTATTTTTGTATTTTTAGAAACAAGATGAAGACAGTCAGTAACATTACCAGGTATGATTTGATCCTTGTGGGAGGATTTTTTTGCTAACGTTAGAACATGGATATGTTTGATTAATTCAATCGGACTGTCGATGGGATTTTCATATAGACATACTCTTAATTTCTGATTTAACTCTGCAAGTCTAGTTTCAGTTGGATCAGATACAACTCCAATAACGTATCCGTAAACATCTTCATACTCCTCGATTTTATCTGGATAATACACTTCCTTATTTTCGAATATATTTTTATTTTCTATGGGAGGTTTAACAATATATATACCATTTAGTCTTTCAAATTTGATGAATCCCGATATGACAAAAGGAGTTCGTATTTTGTCAAATAACCAGATGAGCAGTGTATCTAAGTCCGTATAGCCTTCTTCCATTTTAGCTAGGTGTGTTGGCATACAGGATGAGATGAATACAAAACCACTAGATATAAACTCATGCCCGTAAATGATCTTCTTGTATTGCTCTGAGTCTGCTTGTGTAGATTTTGTGAAGCATCGATCGTTTACTAGTACAGACTCACCAAGAGATCTATAATCAATAGGTGAGGCGCATTCAAAGCCAAGATTAAATTCTTTAGCTTCAAAATAAGTTGTCTTTGCTTCTTTTGTGATTTTTCCTTCTATAACATCTCTAACACTACCAAAGTATTCTAAGGTAATGCTTTTAGAACCTGTCTTGAATATGCTAGAGTTTTCCATGTCATTTTCTTGTTGTTTTTGTACATTTTAAATGAATTATAGATGGCTTATTTTAAACTAGCATATAGAGGATAGTTTCTGTGAATTCAAGTGTTTATTTGAATAAATCGTCAAATTTTTTAATTGCTGCTTTTTTATCAAAAGTTCCTTTTTTTTCCATATAGCAATAGTCCTCACATAAGTTTCTTTTCATTTTATCAGCAACAAACTCAACATCAGGAACCATACAATCATTTTTCATACCGGGTTTATAATATTTGCAGGATATACAGCAGTGTAGATCTTGATGGCAATGGTCGCATTCAGCTCTGAACGATATTTTATTGCTCATGGGAATCTCAATTTTAGATCCACAATTCCAGCAAGTCATAAAAAACCTCTTTTTTTATATGTTGTCTAGACCACATTGTAAAAAAAAGGTATGTTTCAGAAAAGCAAAGGATTATTTATGGATTTTCAAGATGCTCTTCTTACTCCTGATATTTATTTTGACTATTTAAAGGATAAAGGGGAGTTCCCTCCTCAAGAAAAACGACCTAAGACTGTTTTATTTGTAAACCAAAAGATTGCTCTGCAGTACATATTAAGTCAGCACGTTCATCATTGGGGTAAAAGTTTTTTATCTAAACTTGCTTTTATTGATAAAACAAACGTTGCTATTTGCGGTGGATTTGGTATTGGGGCACCTGCTTTAACTGTAAAATTAGAAGAGATGATTGCTTGGGGTGTATCTCAATTCGTTTGGCTTGGAACATCTACTAGACTTACATCTGATGTGGAATTGCATAATACAGTTTTTGCTAAGACAGCTTTTGGGATTGATGGCGTAACAAAATATTACAGTGATCCTTCTCAGGGAGTTACGATAAGTAGAGAAATGGAGTCGTTTTTTGGAGCATATAGCCGAAAGTTCGGACACCTTGTTAAAGGTGTTAATGTAATGAGCTCTGATCTTTTTTTTGGTACATCTAAAAGAGACGTAGATGTCTTTTTGGAAGGCAAAGCTGATGTTTTAGATATGGAGTCTGCTGCTTTTTATGCAATTTGTAAAAAGCGTGATGTACACTGTTTATCTATACTTGTAACCTCAGATTGTCTAGTTACACCTGAATGGGTACCAGGGTTTGATTCAAATGCTACTATAACTGAATTGAAAAAAGCCGTGGATCTTGCATTTTCTTTTGCTCAGGAATGTTCTCAATAATATTTTCATTGAGTAGCTGCAGCTCATATAGAGCTACGAGCTTGTTTTATTGAATGTTTCAAATAAATGAGTTATTTTTTTTTCTTTATATTTATCCAGAACATAACTGCACCTAAGAAAAAAAGAATAAGCCCTGCCCAAAATGATCCTGTGATCAAGGTGTCATAAGCAGAGGCTTTTTTATTGATTTCCCCACCTAAAAAGTGGCCAACAGGATTATCTTTGAAAAATGAGGTAAAGCCATTAATGATGCCTTTAAATCCTCGTATGTAATTTTTTGCGTATATAGAAAGAGCTACTAGTGTAAGTCCTGATAATCCAATAAAAATGCTATAGGTTTTTTTATTATACATAATGCCTGCTTTATCTAAGCAATAGCATTTCTCGTATTTTAAGCAAATCTTTGTCTAAAATTTACTCAAGCCCTATTGATTTGTTTTCTAGCTCCTGCCATCGAATGAAAAGCCTTTCGAGTTCTTCCTGCGCTTTACCTAGTTTATTGTAGATCTCGAACGCTTTTTTAGGATCGTCGTTTTTTTGTGATTCTTCTGTGATTTTTGCAACGATCGACTCAGCATGTTCGATAGCTTTTTCTATGCCAGCTAGTTCTCTTTGCTCATTATATGAAAGCTTTTTTGGTCGGTTAATTTCCTGTTTTTTTTCAGGTTTTATAGTAGGTTCTATTTTTTCAGCTGGGCGTGCTTCAGCTTGAGCTTTTTCCCATTGCGTATAGTCCATGTAGAAGTGGGGGTCGTTATTACTGCCAAGGCTTAATATCTGTGTACATATATTGTCCATTAATGCTCTATCATGCGAAATAAGAACGACAGCTCCAGGAAATTCTTTGAGACTTTCTTCTAGAACTTCAAGTGTAGGTATATCAAGATCATTAGTTGGTTCATCAAGAAACAAAACATCTGCAGGTTTTAGCATAAGTCTTGCAATAAGTATACGCGCTTTTTCTCCACCAGATAGGCAGTGTACTGGTAGCATTAAACGCTCTTTGGTGAATAAAAAGCGAGTAGCCCATCCATTAACATGTATATGTTGACCTCTGTAATTGACAGTGTCTCCGGATTCACATAGAGCCTCTTTTAGTGTGATATTACCAGGGATTTGTTCCCTATGTTGATCAAAATATACTAGTTTTAGATCATCAGCATATTTTAATGTTCCCTTATCAAGAGGAATTTGTTGTGCCAGTATTTTTAAAAGGGTTGTTTTTCCTGTTCCATTTTTTCCAACGATGCCGAGCCTGTATCCAGGAGATAATGTCAGGTCAATCCCTTTAAATAATTCTTTTTGCCCTAAAGACTTTGTAAGATTGTGTCCTGAGATCATCTTTCGTGTTTCTCGCTCTGATGCAGAGAATTCAATTTTCACTTTAGGTTTCTTATTTCGCTCTTTGATCTGGGATAGCTCTTCGAGCATATTTTCGACTTTCTCAACCCTGGACTTCGATTTCGTTGTCCTTGCTTTCGGAGATCGTTTCATCCACTCTAGCTCATCTCGTAGGGATGTTCTAAGACTCCTTTCCTGCTCCAGTTGTCCCTTTAAGAATAGTTCTTTTCTTTCGAAAAATTGATCTAAGTTTCCAACGCTTTCAAATATCCCATCTGGAAAACAGCGGTTTATCTCTATGAATTTATCGCAAATATTGTTAAGGAAGTATCTGTCGTGGCTCACAGTTAAAAAGGGGATTCTTTCACGAATTAAAAACTTCTCAAGCCATAAAATCCCTTCTAGATCCAAATGATTAGTTGGTTCATCCAAAAGTAAAAGATCTGGTTCATTTACCATAGCTTTTACTAGATCTAGTCTTTTTTTCCATCCTCCAGATAATGTTGAGCTATTGACGGAAAAGTCTTCAAACTGCGCCTTACTCAAATACATTCTTGCTCTAACTTCTGCTTCAGCACGATCACTTAAGGGTATGTCAGATAGAACAGCTTCTTCAATAGATATAGCTGGAAATTGGGGGGATTGGCATGCATACGCAATTTTGATGTTCTGCTTTTTTGCTACGATGCCTTCGTCTGCTTGTTCCAGGCCTTTTAAAATTTTTAAAAGAGTGGATTTTCCTGCGCCATTAGGCCCTAAAAGACCTATTCTATCGGTCGAATGTATTGCAAATGAGAGTTCTTCAAAAAGGGCTTGAGCCCCAAAGCTTTTGCTTAATGATTGTATGCTGATTAATGTGCTCATACCTGAAGTTTAGCATACACTGTTCGTTTCTTGCAAAAAATCTCTTCGCTTCTTGTTTTATTAGCATTTTTCGCATATGACAAAGAAAAAGTAGGTTTCTATATGTTGATGTATTTAATTATTTTCTTTTTTTTAAGTGTAATCTCTTGTTTTTTTGCTTTTGTTAGATCCTCTTCGTCGATACTTGAGGTGATGTTGAAAATAGTATTCTTTATTTTTTGGGCGGTTTTTACAGCTATTTTGACTATTTCATTATTCAAGTACGTTCTAAAGCCCACAGTGGAAATAAAATTTGATACTAAATCACCTTCGGAAATAATAAATAATTTTTGATTCAGAGGTTCTATCCTTGAATTTTAAACTCTTATCGATTAAAATCGCTCCCGGTATTGCATACGGGAGCATCATGAAGAAATTGTTAAAAGGAATTCTAGAGTTTAGAAATAAATTTCACGGCCATTATATAGAAAATTATTCTCATTTGGCCTTAGGTCAATTTCCTGATACCCTTTTTGTTGCTTGCTCTGATAGTCGTGTTGTTCCAAATTTATTTGCTTCGACTAATCCTGGAGATCTTTTTGTTATTAGGAATGTAGGTAACATGATTCCTATGTACACAACAGCTTCTTCTTGCATGGGTACCGGCGAAGCTGCTGCTATAGAATTCTCTTTAACAAACCTGCCGATATCAAATATTATCGTTTGCGGGCATTCTGAGTGCGCTGCTATGAAAGCAATGTCCACAGGTCTTGAAAAAATAGAGGATCCTTTTTTGAAAACATGGCTAAGTAATTACGACTATCCATTAGATGCAATCTATGACCAGCTCGAATTCGATGAGGGTATTTCAGATCATAACAAACTTGCGCAAATGAATGTTCTGCGTCAAATTCAACATGTAAAAGGATATCCTATTGTTGAAGAGAAAATTGCAAACGGTTCTCTCCAAATTCATGGTTGGTATTTCGATATTGGTAAAGGTGATGTTTATGGATATGAACAAGAATTTAAACGCTTTGTTCTAATTGATGAATGTGAAGCTAAACGAATATGCGATAGATTAGATCACATACACCAAGACTGTTGTTCTTAGACTCTATTTTTTTAATATCCAAAGCATAATGTTAATAATAATAGTTAGAGCTATGCTAATGATTATGCATGTTGCAACAGGAAAATAGAATGATCCTTTGCTAGATTCAACATTGATATCACCTGGTAAATTCCCAAAAGAAATACCGATTTTACCTAAGAACCAAATAAAACTTCCTATAATAATAAAAAAAAATCCACCAATTATAAAGTATTTTGCTATTTGAGTAGTTCCCATATTATTTTTTTTCGATGAAAATAAGCTCAGTAATCGGTGTACCTGGACCTTCGTTTGCTTTATATCGTATTAAGTTTTTTGTCGTAGTATCATACCAAACTTCAGCTTTCCAAAAACGTTTTTTAAATCCTTGTAGGGTGATCTTTAGCTTTTGTGTATTGTATTCTTTGCCATCGATAGTAACGTCTTCTAAAGATTCTTTTGTCGCTATCATGTCATGAATTTCAAGATTTTTGGGATGCAGTATTTCAAATTTATATTCATTTTTTTTTGAATTTAAGAAGTCTTTAAATCCAAAGGTAAATTCCTGCACCCAAGGTGTTGATCCGATATCATATGTTTTTGTTCTTTGCCCTTTTTTATCTTTTGCACTAATAGTTAAGGTGCTTCCGGTTCTTTTTGCTTCTATATCATAACCCTTGGCAGGGTCTTTTTGTATAAAGTTTTCAAGAAAAAAATCTTTGTCTGTTTTAAGAGAGGATGTGCTTTTATTAGATGATATTCCTTCTATGTTAAAACCCGTCGATACGCTTTCGATTTTCCACTCTGTATCAATTGCGTTTTTTTCTGTGACAGATTGATAGCAAAGAGTCTCATTAGAGAGTAGCTTAGAAGAAAGAATAATCGATAAAAGAATTTGCCATTTTGTGCTCATGCAGATACCCACAGAAAATATGATAGACTAAAATTAGTCACACTATACTATCTGTCTTTTTTTTCCAAAAAAAATAACTATTCGAAAGAGAATAAGGCTATATATTTTTCAAAGCAGCAATTCAATCATCACTGCATCGAATTTAGGATGAGCTTATTATTAAAAATTAGTTGTTATGCTAATTGACATTATAAAATCTTTGTCTTACCGTGAGATCTTAAATAAAAAATCTCTGATATCATGCAAAAAGATAAAAAAAACTTACCCGCATACCACTTTTTAAAGCTTCGTTTTTTTATTTCTTGTATTATGATTGCCCTTGCTTTCGTAGGTCTTG
>VGMB01000038.1 GCA_016866585.1 Chlamydiota bacterium | reverse complement strand
AAGACTGTTGCAGAGGCTAAAAAAAAGCTCAGCGAAACCAAGACAAGAGATGTAGCTCAGTCCGAAAATAAAAAACATTCTGTTGAGCAACGAAAAAAAGCAGTAAAAAAGGCTAGGGCTAATCAGCAACAAAAAAATGTAAACGACTTAGCTATTCAACCATCTCAGGATATGGAAAATGTTTTGGATAATACCAGTCCAGAGCTGTCAGCTGTAAGCCGGGAAAAAGAATCATTTCATCCTGGAGACTCTGATCAGCTCGTCGCTTTAGCTCAGGATTCCAAGGTGCAAAATAAGGAAGATAGAGACTCTGAATTAGCTCAGAAAGAAATGCTTCAAACCCCGAATGAAAAGAAAAATAATGAATTAAAGGATTCTCAAAAAGCAGACGTGGCTTCTCTTGACAACCAAACAAAGACTAAAAATGAAGCTCCAAGAAAGTCTGTTAAGGCTCCAATGAAGTCTAAAAAACTTAAGTTTTCTAATAAGATGTTTTCCAGAAAAAAAGAAGGTAAATTTGATAAAAAGTGAGCACTGCCTTTATGGGGAGGTTATTAAGAGAGCTAGGTTTGGTCACTAAAAATGAGCAAGAAGAAAAGCTCAAGTAGGTTATCGAGAATATTAGGTCTCACAATCATCTGTACACAGAGATTGTGCAAGAATAAAAACTGTTTTTTACCTGTTTAGTGGTATTCTTGTTTCAGGCTCAATATCATATTCATCGGAAATGAAGTTTTTTCTTTGAAATACATGATATCCAAGCCCGGCTATCATAGCTGCATTATCTAAGCTTAGCCCAAATGGTGGCCAGAAGGTGGGTAAGTCTTTTAAGTCATCCGCTATCATTTTTCTTAGGGTCTTGTTATTGCTAACGCCACCTCCGAAGTAGATAGCTTGAAATTGGTGCTGGCTAATAGCAATTTTACATTTTTTGATCAGATCCCTGAAGGCTGTTTGTTGAAAGCTTGCAGCAACATCAGCTTTTTCTTGCTCTGTTAAAGGCTTTCTTGCATTCACTGGGGCATTTTGTCCTTGGAGCAGATAAAAGACATTTGTTTTAAGGCCGCTAAATGAAAAATTTAAGGGAGATTCTTTTACGCAGCCTGCTTTGAACTTGTGTTTTGAAGGGTCTCCTTGTAAGGCAAGCTTTTCAACTGCTGGGCCTCCTGGGTAGGGTAGCCCTAGCATCACGGCGATCTTGTCGAAAGCTTCGCCTATGGCATCATCGATCGTTGTTCCTAGAAGGGTGTATGTGCCAACCTCATTTATTTTTACAAGGAAAGTATGGCCTCCAGAGATAACGACACCAAGTGCAGGTAGCATGGGGTAGGTCTGGCTCATCATGGCTGCATAAAGGTGAGCTTCGACATGATTCACCCCGACAAAAGGTTTGTTCCATGCAAGAGAGAGCCCTTTTGCTGCGTTGAGGCCTACAAGCAAGGATCCAATAAGCCCTGGACCTTTTGCTACACTGATTAAATCAATATCATTTTTTTGGATATTTGCTTCAGATATTGCTTTATCAATAACTTGAGTAATCGCGTTGACATGGCTGCGGGAGGCAAGCTCAGGAAATACACCTCCATATGGTTTATGTAATTCTATCTGCGAGGCTATGACGTTAGACAGGATATTATGTCCGTCTTTGACGATGGACGCTGCCGTTTCATCGCATGTGCTTTCGATTCCTAAAACGATCATAAAAGTCTTATATGTTTTTCCTACATTGATACCATATTTTAGGAAATATTTCATCTACAAAGATGATTAATATTAAATATGAAGATTGTTTTTTTTGTATCAAATAAAAATTATGTTATAGGTATTTTAAAATGCAGGATATTTAGGTTAGCCTCTATGAATTATTCTTTATCCTTTTGGGTTGGTTTTCATGCTTTGATCTTTTTTTTACTTTACTTAGACCTTTTTGTTTTTAGTAAAAAAAGAAAAATTCCAACTGTAAGATCTTCTTTTTTTTGGACAGGATTTTGGATATCTTTAGCTCTATTATTTAATGCATTTATTTACTTTACTTCCGGTCAAAATGATGCCTTACTTTTCTTCACCGGATATGTAATTGAGAAGTCTTTGAGTGTCGATAATATCTTTGTTTTTATTTTGATCTTTTCCTCTTTGAAAATTGGGGAAGATAAGCAAAGAAATATTTTATACTGGGGTATATTTGGTGCTCTTCTTATGAGGATATCTTTAATTCTTTTTGGTGTTTCTTTAGTAGGGAGTTACCATTTTGTATTTTACATCCTTGGAGCCTTTCTCTGTATCACGGCAGTAAGATTCTTATTTGATAGTAATAAACACGATGGGATAGAGTCTAATTTATTGTATAAATTGGCTTCTAGATTTTTGCCTATATCCCATAAAGCGGATAATAGTAAATTTTTCGTGGTGGAGAAGGGCAAGTTTATGTTCACGACTTCATTTTTAGCCCTTCTCATGGTGGAGTTTTCTGACTTAGTATTTGCCCTCGATTCTATACCCGCTATCATAGCGATAACTACCAATCCTTTTATTATATACACATCCAACGTATTTGCCATTTTAGGTCTAAGGTCGTTGTACTTTGTACTAGCTCATTATCAAAATAAATTATGTTATTTTAGCTACGGCCTTTCATTTATTTTATTTTTTATAGGTGTGAAAATGCTTGGATCTGCATGGTTTGAGATTAGCACCCCTTTATCTTTGTTGGTAATAGCCCTAGCTCTCTCTGTTACTGTTATTTGGTCTATTTTTGCTTCTAATAATCAATCCCGCTAGCAAATAAAACATATTGTCTAAATGACTTTTTTTTTTGTTAAAACATATATTTACTTTACACTGCGCGACCAAATAGATTAGATAGCCTTTTCCCGTATTTCAAAAGGTGCATAGTAAGGCTGTTTAAAAATGATAAATATCACAACCTAAAGGTTTTTATGGGTTCATATCTTTCTAAGTATCTGCGTTTGAAATTTTCCGCTTCTTCTTTAGCTATGATAGGTCTTTCAGGATATATGCTATCTTCTTGTATGCCTGATGTGACTACACCATCTGTAACGATTCCCACAAATTTTGGTGTTGTAGCATTATCAACTGATGACGGAACAACTCATAAATCTACTCTACAATTGATAAGAGAAAATAAGGATTTAAAAGATATTGAAACACAGAATTCAACAGAATTACATGCTGTTTGTATGAATTCGGATGGGAGTCTTGGAGTTGTAGGTGCGGATCTTAGTAGCCCGACTAGATTACTATTTCAATTCAAAGCAAGTGCTGAAGATACAGCAAATCGCATCGTTTATGATGGGATTGCTCAAGGTTTAAGTATTGCTTATTTAAAAGACACTTTTCTTGTGGGAGGAGGTGCTGATGATAGGAATTTATATGCTAAGGTATTAGACTCTTCGGGATTTTTAAAATTCTTTGTTGATTTAGACGTAGCCTCAACACCAAATGGTGCTATACAGGGTGTTGCTGCCAGTGGAGAACAGTGCATAGCTGTTGGCCATTATATGGATGGTGTATTAGCAGCCCCTTATACTGCAGTTTTAACAATTAGTAAGAATTCAGTGGGGACATTTTCTCAAACTAATTTTCATAAACTCACATTTCCAACTGTAACTCAAGGAGAAATAACTTGAGTTGCCATGACTACAGGTTCTGGTAATACGAGTATAATAGGTGGAAGGGATGAAACTAATAATAAAGCAATCGCCTGGTTTGTGAAAACAGATGGTACTAGTGATGCTATAAATTTCACATTTGGCGATAAAGAAATAACAGCCGTTGCAATCAATTCTTCAGGATTAGCGCTAATTGCTGGAAACTACACCTCTCTTGATGACCCAAGTCCTGTTTTGCATCTTGTTTACGCAGCCTCTGCTGCCACTGTTAAAGATTTAGACTTTAGTACATCAAAAGGAAAGATTCTCAGTGTAAGCCTTGCAGATGAAGGTAAAGGGATTGCTGGCGGTTATCTTGTTGATTCGGGTAAGAATAAAGGATATGCAGGCATTATTGATTATTCTGCAACGACTCCAAGTCTAACTAGCTTAAACTTGGACTTTGAAGGATCTATTAACAGCGTTGCTATGAATGCTCACAATCAATCCATAATTGCGGGTATAAAAGCTGATAAAAAATCTTACGTAGCTATAGTTGATGACAATTTCAACGTTGCTGTTTTGGATAAGTCGAGTGTTGCTAATATGAAAATCATTTTAGCCGCTTTAACAGGATCTCCTTTAAAACTTAGTGCAACACTTGGAGGCTTCCAGACCCTTGGTTCCTCTGCAAAAACGACCAGTGAGGCTAAAACCCTAACAAAGCCAAGTGCCTTAGATAAAAGAAGCCTTAAAAGTAATAACCTGCGATTGGCAAATTACATAGATAAATATGCGGAAAAAAATGCATTTTATTTTATACCAGCGATGGTAGAAGGAGATCTTAATTCTGCAATAGAAAGCGCAAGTCCTGCACGTAATGCTTTTTCATTGTTTACAGCAAGCAATAACCTGTTTTTTACAAGTACGGGCGTTTCTACGCATATACGTCAGCAAAGGTCTATAAAGCAACCCTCCGCAACTGGAAATAAGACGGCTGGGCTCTTTTCTGAAGATGACTTATTTGCCTCACTGGATACGCAGATGAAGCAGGATGACTCCTGTGTAAAAGAGGCCTTGGAGGTGAATAAAAGCCAGGTGTGGGTCCAGGCGATAGGTGCATTTGCATATCAGTCTGCACAAAATCAGACTCCTGCATTTTCTCCTGCATCAGGAGGTGTTGTCCTATCCTACGAAAATAGAGTTATGCATGATCTGCTTGTGGGAGGTGGTTTTTCTTACCTCTATACGCATATTCATGAAAAGAAAGATGCAGGATATGCAAATATAAACCAGGAATCACTTTTTGGATATGCCTCTTGGGATAATAAATGGCTTTATGCTGATGCAACTCTTTTATTTGGATGGTTTCAAACAACACAGAAGAGAAATATCGACCTAAAGGGATTTGATTTTACATCAAGTTCATCTCCTTCTGGCTGGCAGCTACTTCCTCATTTGGAAGTGGGGTATAACTATACCAAGTCAAAATGTTTCAAGACGTTTGAGTTTAGGATCAATCCGTTTATTATGCTTGACTATGCCAATAGCTGGCAAGAAGGCTATAAAGAGCATGGTAGCAGTCCATTTAACATTAAGCAGAAGTCTCAACATGGATCTCTTTTAAGGACGGAGCTGGGAGCTCGTTTTTATGAAACGTTTATGTTTAAAAACTTCTCTCTTACTATAGAGGAGCTCGGTGGATATATAAATACTCAGGTTTATGATACAGGTAAGGTTAATGCCAGCTTTGTGGGGTATGAAGGGTCTTTTGTCGTAGAGACTCTTTCATCAGCCCAAAACCTTGGTGTCGCTCAAGTGTCTATGATTTTAAATCCAAGAAATACTGTCTATCCTACAACAACCCTGTTTTATCAGGGAGAATATGGCTCCGAGTATCTATCTAATCAGTTTACTTGTGAGTTCGCTTGGCGCTTCTAGTCTACATTAATGTATCTACCTAGTCCTAAAAACTGGGTAGATATAGTATATTTGATTTTCGAGGATGCTATTCAAAATATTTTTTGCAAAATAATCGGGGGGAGGCTCTTCTTTAGTTTTTTTACAGGTGATTGCCTGATCATGGCTAGAAAAATAAATCGTCTCAGAAATGGATAAAATCACCGTTTCAAAAGTCTATCCTGCGGTCTTAGGAGTCTTTTATTATCCTTATATTCAACAAAACGTGTAATTAAAATTCTTAACACTCTAACAAACTAAAATTCAATATTTTATGTTTTTTTACGCGTAAATAGTTTATGTAAAGTAATTTAATTAAACAAGGAGACTAATTTTCATTTACTTTAGTTTAAAAAATTGACTTGTAATTTAAATATAAGTTAAAATCTTTATTAAGTTTAAAATAATGTTTAATTTTTAATAGATCAGAATATATTTGATTTTTTAAACGCATGTGAGAGGGGCAATGTCTTTAAATCCAATTAACAGTTTTTTTTCTTTAATTTCGTTGCATAGTGAAGCTACTGATACTTCTTTTAAATGCATGAAAAAATGTCTCGATAGTCTTAATAGCGGTCAGAAAGAAGAGGCTTTGCAGGAGTTTTCTAAAATTCCAGAAAATGCCAAAAACTATGTCTTTGAGGCAGCTTGGAGACTTTCAGGATGTCCTTCAGAAAAAAGCTCCGATCCTCTCATGAGAACTAAAAGCCATCCAAATTTTGGGCGATTAGCATTTTTAGGTATAAAAGAGGGTGGAGTTGACAGATCTTGTGGTGCGTTTATAAGATTATGCAGTGCAAGTATAGGTTTGCAAAAATATGCTCTGGAGGAGTTAAAAAAGGATTCTAAGGGAGTAAAAGCTGATGAGGCTAAGCAATTTTTAACTATGCAAGGTCATCAATTTAATTCTGATATTAGATCTGATGTAGAAGAAAAGCTTATAGCTTTGGATTCAATATACACAAAACTTCAAACCTTAAAGCAAGTGCTAGAGTCGGCCGCGCCTGAGGTGGAAAAATGTGATAAAATCAAAGAGTATGTAGCAGAATTAAATAGTTTTTTCTGTATTAGGCCCAAATTAGACCCTTCGCAGTATAAATCACATGAGAAAATAATTTCTCATTACCAGCAAAAAATAGAGTGTTACAGCTACCCTTTATTTCTGTTATCTGTATCAAAAACTCTATATCATTTACATTATTTGCACAGAGATGAATCCTCTGCAGTTAAAGACGCACCAGTGCCAGTTGCACCAGTAATTAGTGATCGAGATCGGTTTGCAAGGCTTGGTGTTATGGAAAATCAATCCTTGAAAGAGCAAATTCTATCTAGATCGCCAATCAATTCTGCAAAGAACTTACTTATGGCAGGAGATAGTAAGCAAGCATGCAAAGAGTTAAAGAAAAATCCAGGGTTGGCAAATCAAGTATTTAAATATGTTTGGATGATAGCAGGAAGACCTCAAGGAGATCCTTTATTTGGGGAAAATACTTTCAAGGCCAGCCCATCCGAGGGTGCAGTAGATGGACGAATGAAGCTTTCGTATAAAAAATACGCTTTAGAGGTTTTTGAACTATACGAAAATTTGAAATTGCTCTCTCAGTCTCTTGATTTTGATTCCGGATTACGTTTCAGTGAGCTTTACCAGTTTAAAGCTATTTTACCTGAGCAGGTCAAAAAAAACCTTGATGCATACATACAGGAAGAAGATCGCGGCAAAGGTGATGCTAGGAACTATAAAATTTTAGAAAACATGAACATAGCAAATCCAGATATAGATCCAAGGGTAAAGAAGACTGCGGTCTTGCGATTGATGCAAGAGTTTCAAGAAATTTTAATGAAAATAGAAGATTTATCCCAAAATCGTCATACTATCACAACCGATGGCGCCTTACTGAGCAAATTACAAAGTATTGTTCTTCCTTTAGGTAGTTTGTTTCTAGAAGTTGATCAAGTGGAAAAAATATGTAGTCAGACTTCAGTATTAAGTTTTATAGATGAGTGTTTAAAGTCTAGTTCTTGTCTTCATCCATTTTTGGCTTCAGCAGTGGGATTTTCTTTCATTGACACCACCCTAACAGAAAGGGCAAAAACATATCATATGATGCAAGATTTAGCGGTGCATAGAGTAAATAATGCAAAAGGTATTACAACGCTATCTTGTGGAGGACGTGATTTGCCTGCTATTACTTTGTATTCATCTGCTCTTATAAATACAGCTAAACAACCATTTGTAAGCGTTGGTACTAATCCGTTTGGCAGGGAAATCATTCTTTTGGATCCAGAGTCAAAAAAGGTGCAAAATTTTTATACGTGTAAAATTGTTCAACCAAATAGTTCAATTCTTACAAGAGAAACGACCCTTGTCGAAAAATTTCAAAAGATCACCCAAAAGTTTGACATATATTTTAGTAAATATACTCATATCGAAGATTATGATGATAGATTCACAGAACAATGGAAAAAAGAACATCCGATAGAAGATTATCCTCAGTATTATTACACCTCTGATATAAATGGTGAATCAACACCAATAATTCCAATTGATGATTATATTAAATCACGATTTGGTGTTTGCAGACATAGATCTATACTTGCTTCATATGTTATTAATAGGCTGATGATGGAGAACAGTCATTTGTTTGATGTCAAAGGACATGTACTTCATATGCGTGAAAATACTGATACCGGAGGCAGTCACGCTTGGCTTTGGTTTGTATCGGATGCTAATCCTATTATCCATATCGATCCAATGTGGAATGAGGTCGTTGTTCTTGATAATGGTCCTAAAGATGAATACTCACGTCTTGCCTATATTCAAAACCTGAAGGATAGAGTAAAAATGCTGCCCTTACACTAAGTGCATAGCGTATAAGTAAGAAGGAAAATTAAAACTAGGAGTTTGAGTGTCGACGATTAATAATAGTAGTAACCAAAGCTTTTTTAATAACATACTAACACCCCCGACGCCATGTTTGGAGCCGAGTGTTGTTTCAGATTCAGGCTTGCTTTCGGAAGATGTAGAAATGGACAACTTGCTCATGCAGTTTACTAATAATCCCTCAGAAAAGAATGGCTTGAATCTTTTAGATTATTCCAAGAGTTTTTTAGAAAAGTATATAAATAATGGGATGCCATTTGACGCTTTGAAAAATTGGATTTGTAAATTTTCAGAGCATAGTGAGCAAAATAATGGTATTGCAGATGAAATTTTTTGCAATTGTGTTACAACAGCATTATCCCAGCTTAACAACAGTGAGCAGGTAGATCTTTTTGTGAAAGATATGTTGTACATATGCGGAAAAGATCCAAGTCTTTATAAATCCTCACTCCATATGGATAAAATACCAAAGGTGCTTTCAAATTACACTGATGAATTTGTTTTTTTATGCGCTTCTGACTCTAGGTATTTTGTTAAGATAAGCAATAAAAATAACGATTTTTTACAAGAGTTGTCACCTGGAGCTATTACAGATTTTCCAACAGAAATTCTTAAGGATGTGCAGTTATATGTAAATAATCCCCAATCAATAGCCCCAGAAAAAATCCCCGTACTTTTAAGGTTTTTTAATTGGGCTTCGTCGGAAAAAGATCTTAATTATCTAATCCAAAGAATTTCAAATATTTTAGATAGTAGAGATGTAATGAAAGCTATTGATCTTTTAAAAAATTGGAGGGTTGGAGGTTTTGATGAAAGACTGGGTAGCTCTATCCAATCTAGACTTTTAAAATTTTTATCAGATCCGCATGAGATGCAAGTTGCCGCTCGTCAAATGAATTTAAGTGATGTTAATCTTTGCCAATGTTTTCGGAATCTTAATCAACTACCTTTGGATGTAGAGTTTTTCAACCAAGAAAATATTGGCGTTTTTTTTCCAAAAATTCAAGCAGCGTTATCTTTGGCATTTACGGAATTAGTTACTACAAGATATGAAGAAGCGATTCTTGATCGATTCGGTTCTCTTTCTGAAAGATTTCCAGAGTTGGAGCATTTAGTAACCTCTTTTGCATCCTATGATGACTCCGTTACGGATGATGATCTAGAAGGTATATTTCAATTGTTTCCAAATTTAGAGTATATGGACCTGCAGTCTGACGAAATAACATCGATACCATCTAATATTAATCCTAATCTTAAAGAATGTAGGCTTATTGACAGTGGTAATCTATCGGATATCTCAAGTTTGGCAAACACCAGTATTTCTAAGTTATATCTATGCAGGCTTGAAAGCTTGGAAGAGTTTCCAGATGGACCTTGGGAAGATTTAAAAAAGCTTACCATAGAAGAATTGGGATCTGAGATAGACGTGTCTTTTTTAGAAGAAAGAAATGTAGAAATCTCAATATTTTTTTAGGGTTTATCCTTGAAGCCAGAGCCGCTAAGCTTTTGATAAACTCCAAGAGATATAAGGAGAATGGAGGAAACAAGAAGAAGCATAATAGGATAGACTAGTTTTTCTAAATTGGTCTTTGCAATTTGTATTGTTAGAACAAGGCCCTCTAGTGCAAATGCCGTTGATATTATGAGAATTAGATTGGAAAGGGCTTTTCTTTTTTCAGCAAGAGGCCTGTTTTCTTTGCTTTTAAGAACCTCTTCCACAAGAAGATAACGAGCAACATCTGCAACTGCTATAGAAAAGATAATATAGGCAACCTCATCCATGATTTTGTTTAGCCTGTACACGCCAGAAGTCACGTCAGATGCAGTAAGCTCTCGAAAAATTTCAGCTGCTGACCAGAATATTATTGTAAAGGAGATTGCAAATAGTATGGTGCTGACTAGTGTGCAGGCTATATTAGTGATATAATGAACTAGATTTGTGGTTTTTTTTGTCATAGCAAGCTCCTGTATTTATTTATTCGATATAAAATAGAGCATACTAGAAAATCAAGGTAATTATAAAATTTTTATCTTGCAAACCTGAATTTCGAGTTTAAGTTCTAATCACTCAAGAAGATAAATAAAATTTTGATGAAGAAAAGACCTTTGATTGATTAAAGTT
>VGMB01000037.1 GCA_016866585.1 Chlamydiota bacterium | reverse complement strand
CAGGGGTTTTTGCTCCGTAGAGGAGGGTTGTTTTTTGAAAGCAAGATAAGTAATGGTTATGTTCCAAAACAGATAGTAAAGGCGCTATGCCTATTCCGCCTGCGATAAGGATTAGCTCTTTTTTACTCTTATCTATTGGCCAGCTATTACCAAAGGGACCACGTATTCCTATCTTATCTCCATTAGTAAGTTGTGATAGCTTGATGGTTATAGCTCCTACACATCTTACAGTAAAGATAAGGGTATTACCTTCACCACCACGTATAGAAAGGGGGATTTCTCCTAATCCAAAAACATATACCATACAATACTGACCAGGTATGAAGGGTCTATGTTTACCATCATCAGCAGATAAAGCCATAGAGAAGGTGTCTGTATTCTCTTTACTTAGCCACTGTAAGGTAAAGATATCCGGTGTATTGTGCATGTATTCCTCTTATTATTTGTATACGTCAAGAAGGTGCAGGCGGAATTCATCTTCTCTTTGTACCAAAATGCTGACAATTTTTTTCATTAGTAGATATCCTAAAAGAGGATCATTTTCACATTTATTTTTCAGACATGATCCATCAATCGCTATAGCTTTTACTGTAGAAACTGTTGTTGCACTTTCAGTCCATCTGTAGGGAGGGATGAGCCAATTGAGGCCGACAATATCTCCTGAATTAAGGGTCTTATATATAAATGGTCTATTAGGAGCTCTATCAATTGTAAGGGAAATTGTTCCTTCACGTATAAGGTAAAAGATATTGGCACTAGATCCCATCGTCGCTATCAATTGGTTTGCTTCAAAATGTGCATTTTTACTACATCCAGCAATGAATTCCACGTATTGCGTAGGAATGTTATCAAAGAATGGATGCTCATGGAGAATATCACTGATTGTTTTCATACTGTTCTTTTTGTATCTGTTGTATTTCTTCTGTTACATCTATACCCACGGGACACCATGTTATACAGCGTCCACATCCAGTGCATCCTGATGATCCAAATTGATCCCACCATGTCCCGAACTTGTGTATAAGCCACTGTCGGTATCTTGATGAGGCGGACTGTCTAACGCTTCCACCATGTATATGAGAATGAGAGAGAGTAAAACATGATTCCCAAGATTGCCAGCGTTCGCTTTGATTGCCATCAAGAGAGACCACGTCCTCTGCTGCCGAGCAGAAGCATGTAGGACAAACCATCGTGCAGTTAGCGCAGTTTACGCAGCGTTTAGATATGTTATCCCACCTTTTGCAATCATAGCTATTAAGCAGCATGTCATGGAGACCTTCTGTGTCTCCTATTTTTTTTTGCATCGAAGATGCATTTTTTTCGACTAGTGTATTAGCTATTGCTATTTGTTCATGTAATGCAGGCTTTAGCCCGAGTTTTTTGGTGAACAGATCGCCTTGGGATGATCCCACTTCTAGCAGAAAATAATGCTCGGATCCGCTGATAACTTCTGTAAGCGCTATATCAAACCCGTTATCGGCTTTAGGACCACATTCCATAGTAGTGCAAAAACATGTACTCACAGAGCGTGTGCACTGCACAGCGATTACAAACAGAGATTCTCTTCGTTTTGCATATTGATCATAGGAGGATTGCTTTTGCATGAATACTTTGTCTTGGATAAACATAGCCTCTATTTCGCAAGACCTCATTCCCAAAAAAGCCATCTTAGTCGTAGGTTCCATATTTTCGCGTAACATGACAAGACCATTATGTTGCTTTACTGCGGTAAATAACTTTTCTTTAGGAGGAAAAAGATACTTTTTCCAGCTATCAGGCCCGAGGTTATATCCAAAATAGGCAAGGTCGTCTCTTTTTTTTAGGTTGTACTTACCAGGGCTTTGCTCATCAGCCCATCCTATGGGAAGGTCTTTGTCAGATGATATACGACCAAGGGTTATTGCTTGGTTCGTCATTTTAGGCCCATAGATCTCATAGCCCATTTCGCTTAGAGATATGATAATATTTCTGAAATCATCCAAAGAACAATAAAAATATGGATCTTTCATTTGTTTTTTCATAAAAGCTCTTTTCCAGCCCGATGTGTTATAGTGAGAAAAAAGAATCGGTAGATAGTATGAATTTAACAAAAAAACTTATAACTATCTGACATAAAAACAAACATGCCAAATCTATATTTTAAAAGAAAGAGTGGAAAGATAGAGCCCGCTTTTACTTCATTTCTTATATGTCCTCTGTAAGAAGTATTCGGTGTTAATAATGAATGGTATTTGAACGAAAGAGTATAAAATTTTAAACAAATAGTTTTTCTGGTAAAACATGTTTTTCAACTTCTATTTCGGAGATACGCTTGCATAAAGATGCTTTGATAGCTCTTGATGATGGGAGCTTATTTTACGGTTATGCCGAAAGCAAGGGGCCTTTTATTTGTAGCGAACTTGTTTTTACCACTGCGATGACAGGATATCAGCAGTCCCTTTCTGATCCATCTTATGAGGGACAGATACTAGCGTTTACTTTCCCTCACATAGGCGCAACAGGCATATGTGAGGATCAACTTCAGTCGAGAGACTCAGGGCCTTGTGGAATCATCGTCCGGGATCTAAGTTCTTCCTTTTTTTTGAGCCCTAATCAAGACCTCAAAACGTATCTGCAAAAGCGATCTATTCCGTGTATATCTGGTATTGATACAAGGAGGCTTGCTCTTGCTATTAGATCGAAAAATAAAACATATGCTTGTGTTATGACGCAGGATATCGATGAGAGAATGGCTCTAAAATATGCTCGAAGTTATACCAAGGTACTATCTCAGCGACAAAAACAGGCCTATATCTGTAATCATGATTATAAAAATAAAGAAGGCTTTTGTGTCGTTGTTATCGATTATGGAATAAAAAAAGGTATCATTGAAACGCTCTCACAGCATGGGTGTTGTGTTGTGATGGTCCCTGCGAGTGATCCTAGAGCTATAGAGAAATATGAAGCCGATGGATATGTGATCAGCAATGGTCCTGGAGATCCTAGGAATCTTGATCTAGATGTGATTAGGGTAGTATTATCAAGGAAGGTCCCTGTATTCGGCATATGCCTTGGTCATCAATTGCTGGCTCTTTCTTATGGGGCAAAAGTATATAAGATGAATCACGGCCAGCATGGGATAAATCATGCTGTAATCGATATAGAAAAAAATAGATTTATTCTGACAAGTCAGAATCATGATTTCGCTGTTGAAGATAAGAGCCTGCCCGAATCATGCAGCGTTACACATCGCTCTTGCGTAGATGGATCAGTGGCTGGTTTTAGATCCATAGAAGATCAAGTGATTACCTTTCAAGGGCATCCGGAAGGGGAGCCTGGTCCACGTGATATTGCTTATATTGTACAAGAGTTTGTTAGCATGATGAGGAAATGCCGTGCCAAGAAGAAGTGACATTAAAACTATCCTTGTTCTTGGATCGGGTCCTATTCGCGTGGGGCAGGCCTGTGAATTTGACTATGCGGGAACTCAAGCTTGTATCTCTCTGAAAGAGGAAGGGTTTACCGTCATATTACTTAATTCAAATCCAGCAAGTATTATGACAGATCATGATATGGCAGATCATACATACATAGAGGAAATGACTACATCTGTTGTTGAGAAAATAGTAAAAAAACATAAACCTTGTGCCCTATTGGCAACAATGGGAGGACAAACGGCGCTTAACTTAGTATTAGACCTGTATTATGAAGGTATTCTTGATCGATATGCTATTGAAGTAATTGGGGCAAGTATACAATCCATACAAAAAGGGGAGAATCGCAAGGAGTTTTCACAGTCCCTATCTTCTGCAGGTATTCCAGTTCTGCTATCTTATGAGCTTAATTCAACGAATGATCTACAGTTGTGCTTAAAGCAAATCACTTTTCCTTTAATTATAAGAACAAGCTTTTCTCTAGCGGGTGCAAATAGCGGGGTATTCTATAACTACTCTGAGATGATATCTTTCTGCGCTAAGGCATTTGCTGAAGGGGCTGTGCTAACCGTATCTCCTTTTTTAGAGGGGTGGAAGGAGTTTGAGTTTGAGATCCTAAGAGACAATCTCGGAAATTGCTTTAGCGTATGCTGCATAGAGAATATAGATCCCATGGGTGTGCATACTGGTGATTCTATAACCTTAACACCGCCGATCACTCTTACGGACAGGTTATATCAGACGCTGAGAGCTACTTCATTTGCTGTTATGGCTGAGGTGGGAATCTATGGAGGCGGTGCTAACGTTCAGTTTGCAGTCGATCCAAAGAATGAGCAGTTTTACGTTATTGAAATGAACCCAAGGCTATCTCGCTCATCAGCCCTTGCATCTAAGGCAACATCATTTCCGATCGCAACTATTGGAGCTAAACTTGCTATTGGTTATACATTAAATGAGATCGATACGTGCGCTATTGAGCCTTCCCTTGATTATTGCGCTATCAAGATTCCAAAATTTGTCTTTGAGAAATTTCCGCATCTATCAGATTGCTTAGGTACACATATGCAGTCGATAGGGGAGGTTTTAGCTTTTGGAAATACTTTCAGTTTTGCTCTGCTAAGAGCAATGGCAAGCTTCTCTTTTTTTGAGATCGATCGAATAGATCTTTCAGCAACTTCAAAGCGCTTATGGCATATTTTTGAAGCATTTAGAAGAGGGTATTCCCTGTATGATATTCATAAAGCAACATATATTGATCTATGGTTTTTAGAACAGATGGAGCGTCTGGTCGAAGAGGAAAAAAAGATTAGTCTTAAAAAGGAAGATCTTTTTTTGGCAAAGCAAATTGGCTTTTCTAATATTTGGATAGCCTCTGTACTTTCTATCAATGAAGAAGAGGTGGAGAGGAAATTATTGGAGTATGGCATTTACCCCTCTTTCAGACCTATAGAAAGGTCTTCGGCAGAACTACCTCTAGAGTATGCATCTTGGTATGCTTCCTTTGATGAACAGGATAAAGAGATATATGCTCATGATAAGCCTAAAGTACTTATTATAGGAAGTGGACCTAATTCTATAGGCCAGGGTATAGAGTTCGACTATAGCTGCGTGCATGCCGCCAGAGCATTAAAAGCAATAGGTGTTGTACCGATTGTTATGAACTGTAATCCTGAGACCGTTTCTACAGATCCCTCTATAGCATGCAGCCTTTATTTTTCTCCGATAACGATTGAAGATGTTATGTACATTATAGCTCGAGAAAAGCCTATCGGAGTATATCTGCAGTTTGGAGGACAGCAGCCTTTAAATATGGCTAAAGAACTACATAGAAGAGGAGTAAATCTTTTAGGGCTGTCGCATAACGTTGTCAATATATGTGAGGATAGGGAGCTGTTTCATAAGATGCTATGCAGTTTATCTCTTGATACGCTCCCTAGTAAAATTATTAACAAAGGAGAGTTTATCTCTTGTGAATTGCGCTATCCCATAGTTGCGCGTCCAAGCTATTCTATTGGGGGAGTAGGGACAAAAGTACTATATGATGGGATAGACCTATCTACATATGTGGATTGTGCTTTTTCTCATCAATTAACGCAGGTTTTTATAGAAGAATTTTTGCAGAGCGCTATCGAATGCGATGTGGAGGTAATTGTAGATCAAAAAAAAGAAATTTTCCTTACGATGATTTCAGAGCAGATCGATCCAACAGGAATCCATTCGGGAGACTCGATAGCGATATTTCCTCCATTTTCTTTATCGATTGAAATACAGAATAAGATAAAAAAAGCGGCTTTTGCGATTACTAATTATCTAAATTTCAATGGTATTATGAATCTTCAGGTGGCGGTAAAACAGGAAATGATTTTCGTGTTAGAAGTCAACTTAAGGGCTTCAAGATCTATTCCCTTTATTACAAAGGCATCAGGAGTCAATCTCATAGACCTTGCGATAAAAACAATCATGGGCAAATCTTTTTCATATTCAAGTGGTGATAGGGGGGTATTTTATTCGATTAAGGTTCCTTTTTTTTCCGAAAATGTTTTTGGTAAAACTAAACTAGGAGTTGAAATGAAATCTACAGGAGAATCTATGTGTATTAGATACTTGGAAGCTGTAGGTAACAGTATGATGGATAAGAGTCTCAGTAATGATCCATTGATTTCTGTGCAGCAGGTACGTGATGTAAATAAGGGCTCTTATAGTGACTCATAAAAGCCCTTACTTATGTTATATATCGCCTTTAGCTATGAAATAATCTATCATGCTAAATCCGAGTGTTTTAAATACTGCGTCGCTGAAAAAATCAGGCAGGAAAGGTGTGTCAGTTTTATCTAGAAGTTCTGAAATGATAAATTTAGCAACATTTCCTCGATTATGAGAATCTAAATCTTTACAGCTAATTGCAAATGAAGAAGCAAACATGAAGCAAGTTGGTATTTCTTCTAAGGTAATTCCATCGGAGAGATCATCAATAAATCCATCAATAGCTTTTCTTATTTCGAGTTCATGAGGTATTCCTTTTATAGAATCAAGACATTGTAGTGATCCATTTTCCGGATACATAAGCATAGATAAGATGGGCGCGCATATTTCTACAACAGAATCTACAATAATCTCTGGCATGTAAGGAATATGTATCATATCAGAAATTTTACAGATGATGTTTGTTGCGAAAGCTCTTTTTTCTTCCACGGTCATATCAGGATTATGCTGCATCACAGCATCGATCATTTGATATGCGTTTGTGATATCTGAAATGGATATGCCGTCAGCAAACATCTCTTTGATATTCTTAATAAGGGTCTCTGATTCTGAAGAAATAATATTTTGATGAATAGTGCTGTGTTCGAGGTTGCTTTCTTCCAATGAGGAAAATGCATTAAAGCTTACACATGTGGAGAAAAAAATACTCAGTATTCCTAAAGTTTTTTTCATAACATCTCCTTTGTTAGTTATGAATTCGTTCAGAACGCTTTAAGGAATAAGGTATACTAAATTTTTTTTTCCACATAAAAATTAGGCTCCAAGATTATCTTAGAGCCTTTTTAGAAGATAAAAAGATCTTATCTAGAAAAAATTTCAGATGGTTTAAAAAAGAACGCAATTTCTGTTTTTGCATTCTCTAAGCTGTCTGATCCGTGTACGGCATTTTTATCAATAGATTTTGCAAAGTCTGCGCGTATAGTGCCTGCTTCAGCTTCAGCTGGATTTGTAGCTCCCATGAGTTTGCGGTTTTTCATTACAGCATCTTTTCCTTCCAGTACTGATACGAGAACAGGACCAGAAATCATAAAAGAAACGAGCTCTTGGAAAAAAGGACGGTGTGCGTGGACTGCATAAAATCCTTTAGCTTGCTCTGTAGAGAGGTGAAGCATTTTTGCTGCGACAACTTTAAGGCCTGCATTTTCAAAGCGTGCAAGGATAGGTCCAATGTGATTTCCTGCAACTGCATCTGGCTTTATGATAGATAGTGTTTGTTCCATTCTAATAACTCCTAAAGATTTGATAGATTCAACAGGCCTAAATTATAGGATTCTGCTAGATTATTCTCATCCTAAAAAAAGAGGAAGATCTATGACCTATGGTAATTATCCAGATCTGTCTAAGGTAAAAAAAATCCTAGTAATAAAGTTACGCCATCACGGCGATGTGTTACTTACAAGTCCCCTTTTTTCTCATTTGCGTAAGGCGTTGCCCGATGTTCAGCTCGATGCTTATGTGTATAAAGACACATACCCCATGTTAGAGGGTCATCCTGATGTAAATACATTTTTTCACTATGATAAAGCCTGGAAAAAGCTCTCATTTTTTAAAAAGATCGTGAAAGAAGTACAGATCCTGCGAAAGATACGACGTCAAAAATATGATATGATCATAAATCTTACAGAAGGAGACAGAGGAGCTCTCATAGCTAAGATATGTAGGCCTAAATACTCAGTAGGCATGCAAAGAGAAGGTAAGAAGAACGCCTATTCTCATACGATTAAATCGTCTTCTACACCACGACATACAGTAGAAAAACAGCTTGATGCATTACGCTGCATAGGTCTTTTTCCTAGCGAAGAAGATAGGGAGCTATTTTTCCATATTTCCGATGAAGATCGGCAACGAGCCTTAATGCTTATTGAAGGTATAAAAGACTATGTCGTTGTACATCCAGTCTCGAGATGGCGCTTTAAGTGCCCGCCCCCTCATATCGTAGCAAATGTTGTTAAAGATCTTATACTTCGTGGTAAAAAAGTCGTTTTTACTTCAGGTCCTGATAAGCAGGAGATGGATATCGTAGCGAGTATAGTAGCACTTTTGCCGAAAGAAGGTATTATAGATCTTTCAGGAAAGACTAGTTTAAAAGAACTGGGTGCTGTTATCAAAGGGAGCCAGATGCTTTTCTGTGTAGACTCAGTTCCTTTGCATATGGCCTCCGCTCTTAAGACTCCTGTTGTCGTACTTTTTGGTCCTACATCTGAAGTTAATTGGGGGCCATGGATGCATGCGCATTCTAGAGTGGTAACGAAAACTGTCCCTTGTCGTCCTTGTTTTAAAGATGGTTGTGCAGGGAGTAAAATGAGTGACTGCTTGTATACCATATCTCCCAAAGTTATCATAAATTCGATAGATTCTTTGCTGGAAGAAGTTTATGGTAAATAAAGTTTTATCTTTGTTGCATAGAAATAATCCCATCCAAGATGGGGATCCACATAAAGAACGACCAAGATCATCAGGAGATCAATTTTTTGGTTTTTTTAGTAGATATATTCAATCGATGGTCAATAATTCTGGAAGTTTATTAGATCATCTAGAAGATATTAATCATTATGGTTATCAGAAATTAGTTTCTTTATTTCAGGTCTCTGCCTTATTTGGTAGAACGATCGTTAGAGCGAAAGAACCTTTTGATAATTTTGAACATAGACATACAGCACATGCTTCGGATTTGGATTTTGACCAGTCTAAACAAAGCCATTTACAATTACCAGATAGCTCTGAGTTAGTTAGTAATTGTAAAGAAAATACACCAGCTATCTTAGTTTCTATTTATAGCATCTTACAAATGGGATGTGCAGCATTACCTTCCTCCTTTCATAGGGCCATATCACATCTCGTAGCGCAGATTGCAAAAAGAGAGTTTATCGAAATGCCTCTTCTCGATTGTATTGATAATATTCTTAAACGACATCCTGCATGTACAACAGAATTTCATAGATTTATGCATATGTGTTTAGAGCTTGAAGATCCTGATAGCACAGAACAACCACTTGCGCTATCGATCTTAAGGCATCTAGATAAGTTTCACTTATCTCACGATGCAGATTTGATATCATTGTTGCTTGAGCATTTGTCTATATTTGAAAGAAAAGAAGATATGTCTGTTGCGGATAAAGTATACTACAAATGCTTGCTTTTAGAAAGAAACCCTCCGGTACTCAATTTTTCGACGACTTGTTTTTTAGATGAGCAAATGAAGATTTCTTTACAGGGATTAAAAAGTCTTTTTTCTAGTTCCAAAATCACAATAGATCAGGTTAGGAATATTGTGAGGTCTCTACCTTTGGGTCCAGATTTATTACATCATGTTCTTAAAAGATTTGATGCAATTATTAATAAGATGAGTGTTCAAGAAAAAAAACAAATATCAGCTCATGTTATGACATGCTCAAACGACTCTTTAGAGAATGTAAGAAATAGTTTTTCTGACATCTTTTTTTATTCTTTACTTTCGCCTTTTAATTCTTCAAGTTTATCAAGAGAAGGAGCTCTTTTTTCGGCATTTTTAGTTTTTTTAATGGATAAAGAAAGCTCAGAAGATTTCATAGAATGCTGCTCTAAGTTGTCGGTATCAATACAAAATTGTCACTTGGGGAAAAAAGAAGCAATCTATATTGCATATCATCAGCTTCCATCTGAATATAAATATAAATCAGAATCTGGAATTATCAGCAGTCCCTCTATAGAGTTTCTTCATGATAAAATAAGGGACGTTTTAGAAAAAAGATTTTATCATATTGTTTCGGGTGATCAGACTCTACTTTCAGATATTACAGGATGTCCTAAATCGATTCCTGAACTTGCACACAATAGTAACTATGTTAAAAATATAATTTGTCCGATAGTAGGAATGGATCATCAAATACAATATGATCCCAAAGCGCATCTTATTTCCAAAATTTTATTAGAAAAGACTCCTCAAGAAATCTTCACTGCTTTTTTAAAATATTTTTCAATAGATATACTAGTAAAAGATATTAAAGAAATGTATTTGCAAGAAGCTATGCTATCTCCAGAAAAAGGTAATAAAATATATTACTCCATAAATCAAATTTTTGAATTACTTTCTTTTCCTTTAGATAAGGGATGGGATTTAATCGATGATCATGAAATTGTAAGCCAGCTAACCTCAGATGGAGTATTAAAAATTTTAAAATATTTTAATGTTATTTAAATAATTTATACCATGTAAGTTTTTTATTTTGTGGTGATTTTAAATTTTTTTTTTTTTATAATATTAAAAGAATTGTGTGTTTTTTAGGTTTTGTTTGTCTCTTTCTCTTAGAATCCAGTCTGCTATTTCATCTCTTGATGTTTTACTTCTTAAAACATCTGATTTACATTTATCCAAAGAAGATGTTGCTGTTGTTCAGACTTTATACGATGATTTATCAAGATTTCAAATAACAGGTTATCAGAGTATAGAATATAATCGACTATCTGAAAAAGTTTATTGCCTTGGCATAAGGACAATACAGGACGTTGGAAGATTGCTTAGCAGATCTATTGGCTCTTTAACTTTCAGATTTTATGCTAGTAGTCAATTCGATAGTAGTAATACTTCTGAGCAA
>VGMB01000036.1 GCA_016866585.1 Chlamydiota bacterium | reverse complement strand
ATTATCTATGCTAGAACCTAAAAATTCTGCACATACCATTTTTTGTAAAAAGGCATTCAAATAGACTTCATCCAATGTGGAAAGCTCTTTTACCAGAGCAAACAGCAACTTCATCGTACTTTGCGTAGCAAGGTTTATCTGCAGACGGTAAATTTGATCTAATACAAGATGAATATAAGTATCGTGAGATGATAGCTTTTGGAGAAGAAGAAGCTGTTTTTCAAAAGATCTCTCGAAAGCCATCTGTTTTTTATAGTACTCTACGACTAATTCTTGACCAATACCCTGGGCTTCAGAAAAAGCAATCATCTCGTTCGCAGCTAGCGGCACACACCTAAAGTGGGTAAAGACTTGATGAAAAGCTTTTTCATCTATATGGGCCTCTGAGAATAGGGTCAAGCGAAACTCATTCCAGGACTTCTCTGTGGCCTCGTTAATAACCGTTAACGCCATTATCTCAGAAAAAGAAAGATCGGATTTCTTAAGCTCATATATATCCGTTACGATCTTACTCTGTATTGCCGGTGAAAGATCTTGCATGAGACGAGATTTTTTCACAGATAGAATAAAATTGACATACTCATTGCGAAGATGAGGCTGCGCATTTCTTTTCCATCTACTCAAAAAAATGAGTCCCTGTTGTAAAAATTGCAATTGTTGTTGTTTAGAGCAGTCCTTAATGTATTTCAATAAGTAAGCAGCTATATCAAATACAACAGCAGGAGTATCTTTACTATAGGGATATACACAAAACATTCCAGAAAGAGCCTGTAAATAATCTTCCTGTCCCCTTTCAATTTGACCTGATAGATACTTAGTCCAAGATGACTCTAACGATAGAAATAGTTTTGCCTGAGTTTCAGTATCACTTTGCTGTAAAAATAGGACAACGATTGGATGGTCCAGTTGCAGAAGTCCTTCAAACAGCTCCTTAACTGCATCGAAGTTGAGATATGGCAAACATTCTTTATAAAATTGAACCGCCTTACCCGCCCCTGCGTGGTTTATTATTTTTTTATAAAAGCAAGCATCGAGCTGTGATAACAAAGATGAATTTTGCTGTAGTTGCCGACAAAAGATAGATTCAAAATGGTTTCTAAATTTAGGCATGACCTCAGAAATCAATCGTACATTCTGATTTAGAATTATATTCAAAAAGATGACTTCAATAAAAAAATGCTCTCTGTCATTCATCCAAGAGAAATCATCTAGCGACAGTATCTTAGCAAAAAACTTTGCGGTAATCTCTGTTCCCTTCATAGAGCTGAAAACAGAAAGCGGACATAGGATCTTAAGATAAAGGGGTATAGAAAACTCACTGGAGAAGGTGTCTAACATCTCTAATAGAGGGTCTATATTGTTTGTAAAATCCCTCTTTAAAACGCTTGTAATAGATTCAAGATCATCATAAAACTTTTCTATAGAAGACGAACAAGATGGTTCATCTTGAAGGTTTTGCATAAAAATTGAGCTAAGCATCAAATATGAGAATGCGTCTATACTTGATGTTCCGATCATTTTATCTAAAAGATGAAATTCTTCTTGTTGGATTAAATAAAAATGAAATCTATGAAAAAAACCATGTATACAGAATAACAACTCTTTATTTGGAATCACTTGAAAGGATTTGTAGATAAGAGAGACAAATATGAAATAATTACCCTTAACACTTCCAATTTCCTTGTAACTCAAATTTTCAGAACTTATGCAATTTAAAAAATAAAGAAGATAGACTTTTTCTGTATTCGTTATAGTTTTGATCTTAAGATTGGAGCTGATAGATTGCAAAAGTTGTTCATAGAAATCTTCTCTTAAAGCATCACGTATATCTTGTAACTTGTCAAAGATCTCATTTATGGTACAAACCTTGGTTAGAGTATAGCCTGAGTCTTTTCCATTATAAGCGTTTATCCGAAGAGTAGTACCTAATGACTCCTTGAAAGCAGGTTTCACTTCAAATCTTGTATATGATTTAACAGTATAAATATCTTGTAGTATTTGCAGTGACTTCTCTTGGCATATCTTGGTTATGTTGCAAACAAAAGAAGGAAATAAATCTTGCCACTTTTGCTCGAAAAAGGCTCTTTGTAATATTTCTGAAAAAAAATCCAGCTTTGCAGCAAACAACCTACCTTCTTCTGAGCTCTGCGTAACAAGAGGAGAGTTTTTTAAAATCGAAATGGTGATGAAAGCATTATAGAACATATTATAGCTAAAGTCTGGTCCTCTGGCCTTGTCTTGCACAAAAGAATAGTAGGCATCAAGCTCACCACCACTCCTCATTGGAATAGATTGAAAAGAATAGGAGGTGAGCATACGCAAGGCCTTCTCTGTCTCCATATCCCCAGAAGGATCCTTGTAAGGAACGCGGCCTTTAGTAAGTTCGTAAAAAAACCTCCGATACCCCATGAACATAGAAGAATCAATAATCACAAGGTTTTTATTGACAATGTGCTTTTTTACATCTGGAATCGTCCAACCGAAAAGTGCCTTGAAATAAGGGGCTGTCGCCAGATATATCCTCCCTTTCTCTTCAGGAAGAACAAGCTCAATAGCATCATGCGCAAATGATGCGGAATCTTTTCCAAGCAACCAACCCACATTTGTAGAATCTACATTACTTAGGTTTGTAGGGCTCATCGCCTGGATAGGTGAATCTATCAAATTTTTAGAATCAATGACAGTTTCCTGTTTAGCATTTTTTTCTCTTGCAACAATTGGAGAAAAAACTCGTCCATCTACACAAGTTTCGTCAGCAGAAAATTGAAGAGTTATGTCAACGTCAAGGAATCCATCATCCAACTTATTTGGACCAGGATAAAAAGTAACAATGCATTTATTTAAGCCTTCAGCAAAGAAGAATTTCTTAAAAACTCCACTTACCCGGCTGATTCTATTCAGCGTCCTTTCATCTGTAAAAAACGTTTCCCTTTGACGATCATAAAGAAGAGACATCTTACATTCTTCAGGAAATAAGATCTGGAGAGCATTCATGCATAGATAATAACAAAATGACTCCATTTTTTTAGATCTACCATCTGCTATTTGCCCAAAAATGGAAGGTGATATTCCAAATTTCAGAACTACGTCTAAGTCTCTCTCCGGCATTTTATTCATGAGCAGATCACAATTAGTACTCCCTCTAATCGTTGTTGCATGATGAAGGCTATCAAGCCTTTTAAAACGCTCCTTGACACAAAACGGCTTAAGCCGTTCTCCCTTTATAAAAGAAAACATATGAATGCAACTTTCTGATACAGCTTCTATGAGTCTAAATGCTTCTATTGAAAGATTTAAGGAATTGTCTTTATTGCAGATCTTAACTTTCTTACTAAGCAGTGTGTTCAAATTTGCTTTTTGACTTTCATCTAGCAGCATCTTATATGTGTAATCTTCATCATGTAAATGCGGGTCATTGGCATCAAAAGGAATAAGGGACATAATTACGTACTAGGGGTAAAAAAATTCTAAATCGAAATAACAAAGAGAGTGATAAACACTCTCTTTGTTTGCTTGGGGATAAGAGGTTACTAAGATATTACGCAAAGCCTATTGTCATCATAAAGTTTCTTATACCTACTAATTATACTGTAGGCACTCTCCTTACCTTCTTCCGTTTCAATGTTTTCAGCAATACTCATGGCTTTGCTAAATTGAAACTTACAAGCAAGGGTAGATACAGCCGTCAAATCCAAGTCGACTCTTTGATGTAATGACATTAGAAAAGGCTTCAGCTCAAGAGCTTTGTCTATATATCGATCCCAACATAGATTCTTGCCGGCTGCCGTAAGAACATAACTTTTTTGATTTTCACTAAAACGTCTGTCTAAGGAGTTTACAGCAGGCTCGACTCCTTGATCTAGGATCTTACGTGCTAGCTGTCTGGCTACTGTTTCTAAAAATGAATTCTCAATGCCAACTTCTTCTGCTACTATTTTAACAGCACCTAGAGATCTCTTATCAGCGACAGTATCTAAAAGTGTTTTGGTAATATTGCAATACGCATCTATAAAATTTGTATTAGGAATGAACGTGTTCACGGATTCTTGATATATTTTTAAAACTTTTGTAAGGGCTATAGCCTCCACAAGACTACCACTGTTCAACAAAGATACTACAGCTGGTTTTAAACGGTCACTCACAAATCCTTGAACGTTATATACCAAGTCACAATGTTTTAATCTTACTCGACTAAGTTCTTGATTGGCATCTTGGACATGATTAGAAATACTACCTGCCATCATGATCATTTCTTTTGCTGGTTTTCGCAGAGCAAGAGATAAAAGCAAATGATTCCTCTCACTTACTGGTAGCTGCGCTAAAGCATAAACAGCAGAGCTGTTAACAGAGAGAACCATTCCACTGAAAGACCATTTCTTTTTTCTATACACCTGATTTGAAACTTCAGCTATCTTAGTTAATTGACTCGCAACATGCTTATGGGATCCACGATCAGTGAGCTCCTTTACCATCATTTGAATCTCTTTTATTGCCAAAAATTCAAAATTACGAGCGCTTGTATCAAAGATACCTTTTGCAGACTGAGCTAAAAAAGAAATGTCGTCCGGCCTTAAAAAAGATGCTATAGAATCAAAAACTCTTGGTTCTTGCATAGCTATGTGTAGGGAATTTGCGCCTGGATTGTTAAAGTTATTTTTTACATTAATTGCCATACATTTTCACCTAAAAAATAAAAGTGGCAAGATAGTACGCCTAAGCTAATTTTCGATCAAAAGTATTTCCATTTGATTTAATCAAATTTATTACAACTTTTATTTCATAGTAAGATATTTTGCCGATGCGATAGATATGTCATCCCCAAGGCAATTTTCTTGTATAAAGATAATCCTAGATCTAAGCCAATCTGAGGGATTATAGATACTTAGATTTTTGGGATTTGGCAAAATGGCACAAAGGGATGCCAACTGATCGATGTTTAGCTCCTTAAGGCTCTTTCCAAAATGAACTTTTGCCCCCTGTTCAAATCCAAACACCCCTTCAGCAAGCTCAGCTGTGTTCATATACATTTCAAGAATACGTTTTTTACCTAAATATAACTCCATCAAAAAAGTAATATAAGCCTCAACAACCTTTCTGAGGATAGTTTGATCTTGATAAAGAAACATATTTTTTACAAGCTGCTGGGAGATAGTACTTCCTCCTGTGTATTTCGACTTATTTGTTGCTGCATATGTTTTGAGAGATTTCCACATATTCTTTACTTCAAATCCTGAGTGAAGTAAAAAGCCAGCATCTTCTGATACCAGGACACAAAGCACGGCATTTTCAGAAATATCATCAAACGCAATCCACTTTTGTTGTAATGTTGCTGAAGGATTGCTTTGTAATGCGCCATGCAGTTCTTGACGCATGTAGCGTGTGGTAGACGGATTGATCCACTTATAACGGATAATCCAGAGTGAACTAACAGCGAAAATTAGAAGTTGAAAACCTAAAATAAAGAAGGCTACTCTTCTGTAGACACCTTTTTTATTCTCATATCGTTTATTTATGATCTTAAAAAATAAACCTAACAAAATTACAAGCACACTATATATCAGGTAGCGCTTAATTTTCTGTTTTAGCATCATTCTTGTAAGAGGTACCGCCCGATCACTGATATCGAGCTTTTCCTCTTTCTGATACACGTAAACTATATTTTCGGAAGATGTAGACTGAAACTGAATATGGCTCATTCCAAAACCACTTACAGGAAGTACCACATCATTATGTCCACTTCTACCCAGATAAGCCGAAATTGTCTTACTGATCTCTTCAAAAAATGTAGATGTATCCCCTGCTGCAAGAATCCTTCTACCTTCCGTAATTGCAGCCATAATTGCCGGATGCGATGCTATGGACCCCATTGTTTCAGCATAGGGCATCGTGAAAAAAGAGCCATTAATTTGACCATTACTTCCTAGTAGCAAGTCAAATTGACTAATAAGTGGGTCTAGACTGCTATTACATCTGGCATTTTTAGGCAGGAATACGCCTCCATAGCGATCTATAACTTGTAATTTTATGAGCAGAGAGTCTATCTCAGGGACTGTGGATCTTAGTTCTATTGTATCTATAGATCTACAAATAACACCTGGAATATCATCACATACCAGATCTGTCCAGCAGATAAGACTCCAATCGGGATGAATACGTTTAAACCTAAGGATGGTTTGTATTTGTTTTTTTAAGGCACGATCAGAGCTAAGATGCAAAAAGTGAAAAACCTTAGGTATATGATGGCAAGAGGTAGAAGCTGTCTCATATTCTTGCATAGAGGGCTGCATTTTAGCCTCTGAGGGCATACAAACTATCAGAGCAATCGCCCAAAAAAACCATTTCATAATTTAATAGCTTTTCTTGCCGATTTTCTAAATTTCAAGCCTAAAAAGAAACCTAAACACAAAGAGATCACAGACCCAAAAATGGCTATATACTGGATATTTCTTTTACGTTCTTTTAAAACTGCCAATGAGTTTTTTAACTCTTTATTTTTTTGTTGTACTTCAAGGATCTGCTCTGGGGCTAATGACCAACTGGAAGCCCAATCATGTTTTACATACACATGCCCTGTCTTAATAAGCTGCTTAACATGTCTTGGTGAAAAAAAATCATATGCAAAAAAATAACTAGCGGGAAGAGGTATATCTTTGTAACCGGTCTTACCAAGCAAAGATCTTACGCTAAGAGTAAAGTTTTTAAAGGTTCTTTAAACAACAAGAGTAGCCACACTTTCTTGCAGGTACTGTTTTGTTGACTCTTCCCAGCTATCAGAGATACGATTAATGGTATCTTGTAAAATAGGATGAGAAGGAACACTACCAAACATGCCTATGCAAGGAAATATACTAGAGCAGGTACCAGCATGAGGACGCTCTAGCCCCACAAAAAAATCAAAGCTTTCACAAAGGGGATCAAAAGCATGCAGGCAAAGAGCATCATGATCCATGTATATCCCCCCTTCTTTGTTTAAGATCTCCAAACGAAGAATGTCCGACTTCTCCCCATAATTTAAAGATAAGTGGTATTGCTCACTAAGTTTGGTAAATAGTGCATCGGTAACCTGTCTTACCTCCATACCGTCAAAAACAGCTGTCCTTTCTCGATCTGTCCAAAAAACAAACTGCCAATCAGGATGTAACTTTTTCCACGAAAACATACAATCTATAGAGGCCTTAGGTAAATTAAGAGGGCCCAGCCAAATGAAGTGAATGATCTTAGGTATCCGGGTTACTGCTGACCTAGAAACTATGTGGTCTTTATTGTTGTTATAGATTTCTTTGTAGAAGTCTAAATCTTGAAAATCTTTGTAGGTTTATATAGAACCCCAGGACGCCGTTTTTTTACCCATAAGACCATCAAAAGTCTGGTCCACATGGTATGACTTAAGAAGATAAGCTGAAAAAGTAGCTATCGAAACAATCAGTGAAGCCGCAATAAATTTTCGCACCTAAGGCCCTCAAAACATCTTATTTTTTTTATAATAAACCTATCCTACTTTATACAAAAAAATAAATAAAATTATTTTGACAAATAGACAATCATAAACGCTAGGTGCTTATTACTTTATAAACTTCATCGAGCTCAAATTTTCCATAAGAAGCTATTCCACCAGTTGAGTCTGAGTATTCGTAAGGGCAAGGTCCCTTAAACGACACAACTTTTCCTTTATAAAGATCAAAACGAATATTTTCTTTAAGCTCTTCTTTAACACTTAGATAGACTAGAAGATCACACCCACATTCAATTGCTTTTTCATGGGCATATTTTATAAGAGATTCTTTAAGTTGCTTTGAAATTTTCATGGGATAAACAGTCTCCATAAATACAACAGGAATATTATTTTCCTTGTCCCATAAAATCTTGAAAATAGCGCGACAAAGAAGCCTTCCCTCAGGATCTTTTATCGCAATTAGAGCATTTTTACCGTCTATACAATAAGCGATTAATGCCTTATTGTACTCTGGAGAACCATCGATGCGCAAGCAACTACCTTCAACTTCTGTTCCGCAAAGGAAAAGATCTTCCCAGTCGGAATAAAGTCCTATCTTTCCTGGATTGTCGTTACCGCTAAAGAAGAACGACTTTTCCGAGGGTAGCATTTTCCATTTTTCAAAAACTTGAGGACTCTTGTTCTGGATGAATGCTAGGTGGATATTATTTTCAGTATTGAACCTTTCTTCCTGTAGTGTATTTTGGAGAACAGAAAAAACAAATGTTGAAACAACCCTATTTAGCTCTATGTCTTGAAGATTTCTTATCACAGACAGAAACACTTCTAAGCATAAAGGATATCGTGATGATAAAAATGTGCTTTGATACCTAGCAAGACTATCTTCTACAGTTCGATCTCCTCCTAATACAACATCGCTAAATAACTTATTATGGATTTTACTCACCTCTTCATGAAAATCTCCTGGTAAATTTCTAAGAGTTTTACCTTCTCCCATTTTACAAATAAACATAACTTTATTAAGTAGATTTATAATCTTCTGTATAGGTTGATCTTCAAGGTCTACTGAGCAAATTTTAGCTAGCAAGATTAATTTATCTTGTGGAGTAAAACCCCATGTTTCATCAATAGCCTGGCATGCAATCAGAAAGTTGGACATAAGGGGGTTATTTACATCTCTAAATTCTACTCTTTTTCTAGTAATAAATAAGCGTATAGGATCATAGGTAGAGGAATATAAAGGATCATAATGTGCCTTAGCCATCCACATCGAAGGGATTATAGAAGGAAGTATCTTATGAATAATGTACTTACCTTTACTGCATGCCATTTGCTTATAGACAGTAAAAAATGAAGGTTGCTCTAAAGAGCGACACAGTTTTTGTAAAAGAACCAAGGAAATGGACTCCCCTCGATAATTTTTTATTTCCGTACCAATCGGACTTTCTTCTTCAAAATAATCCCAAAGAACTTCTTCCAGCTCGTTCAATGTTTTGATGGCTTCAAGCCTCCTTTGAGGATCGCGAAATTGCTTAGCTTGCTGATTTATGAGTGTTATAAATTTTGTAAAATGATCAGGCACTTTCGCTCTTTCTATAAATATTCTAAGCAATTCATACCTATCCATTGCTGAAGATAAAGACCGACACATAGGTAAAACTTGATCTAAAAAAAACTGTAAATGTTCGCTTGGAATACGCGCGACAGTCCCTAAGTAGGCTGATATACTTGCCAAATTCTGTAAATCTTCAAAAAATTTACTTCCATGCTCAATCATAAACTCAATCTGGGTATCATCTAAGTCTGGTATTGGCTCTACGATTTCAAGTAAAAACTCATACGTGTTGATCGTTTCACAAAGATCTTCGACAAGTTTGATAACCTTTTGCTGCTTATCGTCAGAACAAGAAAATATTGAACTCAAAAAGTTTTTTTTATTGCGATCGATATAACTTTCAGTAAACCCTGATTTATCAAGCTTCTCCATAATTGGCTTGCAAGATTCTAGGACAGCTTGAATTGACTGGACGGAATGAAATAACACAAATTTTTGAAGATCTACTTCAAACTTCTCATCCGAATGTTCTTGTGAGAAAAAAGAAAGCATCTTTTTATAAAGAATAATTTTTCGACTCGTTTCAATGGCCTCTGTTGCTAAGTCCTGATCTTTTTTATTTAATAAAACCTTATGGAAAATATGGGTACACTTTTGGAGTAAAGTTTGATTCGGGCCTGAAAATTTGCTTATGAGAATGGACGTATTTTGATCTTGAGGAAGATCTTGGAGAAGTCTTCTGGTAATCTTAAGAACTTTTTGCAATTCTTTTTTAGAAAGGTTTTCCACACCTTTTTCATCACAGCGATCTATATACTGATCTGATCGATCAAATTTAAAACAAATAAACACAAAACACCCTCGTTTATTTTTGTATTTATATTAAAAACAAACATAGGGCAATAAAAAAATATATAGTTATTAAATAAGAGTGCTTTTTATAAAAAAACACTCTTCTTTAAGATTCATCATCTATTAAAATGCTTGGACAGATAGCGTGACAGGCTCTTTCGATGCTATATCGATAAGAGTAAAATTAAAGTTATTTTTAAAATCAGATCTTGGCACAAATATAATAGTATTCATATGAGAATAAGGACCGATGATCTGATCTTTTACCGACTTACAGTAAAAGTCTTCATCTAAAGCTTGATTTGCCTCCGAGGACTTTATTCCATCAATAATTGCTGGAATCACTAAAGGCCATATGAAAAGAGCTCCTACACCATATCCAGTGATCCTTCCGACGGTTGACGTATGTACCTTATCTGCAACTTCATCAGAAGTTGCATAAGGAAGGGAAATCCTATTCAGAGCAAAACTGTAGGTTTTATTGCTTCTATTTTCTACATATAGTTGAAGTGGTTGATATCCTTTACGGATAAGATCTCTATCTAAGTATCTTATACAATCTTGCTTGGTGAATGCTTTAGCAACAGCTACTACCTCAGAAGAATTTGCCTGAGCATCGATAAGATACGTTGCTTGTAAATTACTCAAGGCTGATGCGTTGTAACTGGCACAACCGGTTGAAAGAATTAGCATAATTACTGAAGTCGGAATAAAGAGCGCTATGCTTCGTTTGAACCAAGGTTTTGTCATGATAATAAATTTTCCAATTAAAATTTAAGAATGAAGGACAGACAAAATAACACAAAAATGGAATTTAATTAAAAAAAAACAATCATTTTAAAAAGGATAAAAAAAATTTGGTCCTTCCGACTTTTTTATGGGTAAAGCTCAAGACCACCACAATGAAAATAAATCGCTATCTTGAAGTTCTCCCGATTTCTAAATCCACAGGCCATAGCCTTGATTTTTTGAATTTTCGAG
>VGMB01000035.1 GCA_016866585.1 Chlamydiota bacterium | reverse complement strand
CACAGAATAAAAATTCTAGTTTAATCCCCAGAGTCTTTTTAGGCTTAGGGGATTAAGTGATCTTGAATTAGGTACTTGCAAGCAGCCCTAGATCAACAAAGCAGTCTTTAAGTTCTTTGTTTTCTGGTTTATCAAACGCTCCGCTTTGTTTCAGCCAAGCTACATAATCTTTAGGAATGTCTGAAAGAGATTTTCCTTGATGTTTACCGAAAGGCATACGCGAAAGTTTTGTTGTTGTTGAAAGGAGCGAAAGTACTTGTTCTATGTTCAGATCGTCGATCATTTGAGAAAATATAGCATGAAGTACTATCACATCGTCAAGTGCTCTGTGTGCTTGATTTGGTGGGATGCCGTATTCATCTCTTAGAATTTGTAGAGCGTGCCTAGGAAGATCTGGTCTGTATTTTCTAGCCCATTTCAGTGTGTCGACGTATTTCCAGTCCGGTAATGTTAACCCATTCCTTTTTGCTTCTGCTTCTAGAAAGTTTTTGTCGAAATTATCATTATTATGCGCTATGAGCACAGCATTTTCGCCGCAAAATTCTATGAAGGCTTGACCAACTTCTTTGAATGAAGGGCTTGAAGCTACCATCTCATCGCTGATATGATGGATGGCTGTCGCCTCAGGGGGGATCGGAAATCCTGGATTGGCAAATCGACAAAATGTTCTGTTATTTATAGGATCAAACGCTGCAATCTCTATGATTCTATCTTTGTCAAATTTTACTCCCGTTGTTTCTGTGTCGTAATAAATGGGAATCAGCGCCATATTGTTTCCATTAGTTGGTGTTTTTCTAAAACTTATTCTAATGACCTGCCTAATTGATTGCAAAATCCCTGCATTTATATTGATAAGAAATCCTGGTAAAAAAAACGTGAAAAGCGAAAGAAATGTATAGTAAATATTTAAATTCGAATGTAAAGTACTATACCTTAAAAAGTAGGCGTTATTTTATGTCTTTCATATTTGATCTGGTTTCTTCTGTTTTAAATTATTCACTAAATACCTTTATTTCATCTAGTGAGATAAGCAAAGGTGAGAATGGTCGAGACGACTCCTTATTTTTAGAAGAATCTTCTCAAGCACAGGAAGAATCACCACTTGATATGATTGATGATATGACTGATTTTGAAATTATTTCTCGCAAGCCATTTCAAAAAGCACCCTGTTTGTCTGCTTCAGAGACTCTTACAAGAACTCAAAGAATTATTTCTGATATTAATTTAGAGGAAAAAAAAGCTCAGAAACAGGGGCAACAAGTAATCTCTAAAACAATGAGTTCTTTATCCGAAAACATAAATGGTATTTCTATTGAAACGGCTTTAAAAATAAACATGAGCAATATGATATCAACTGAAAGAGTGATTTTTACAAGTGACGGTATTTTAAATGTATATAAAAAAATTGGATATGGATCCTTCGGTAGCGTATATAAAGCTCTATACATACCTAAGCATTCAACTAATATCGAATATGTAGCAATTAAGGTAAGTAGGGTGTTTTCTTGTGAAAAATCGACGCTTGAATCATTCATCTCTGTTAAAGAGGAGTCAGAGTTTCTAGCTGAATTTTCAGAATTGGATCCCTTAGATTTATATCCCACCATGAAGATGATAGGATGTGGGAGTTTAAATTCTTCAATTTATTATATTATAGAACCACTTTGTGAAATGAGTTTGCATGAATATATTTATAAATCTTCGTTAGTAGATATTACAGTTCCCAAGGTGAAAATGATAGTTAAACAAATTTTTAAAGCCTTGGCTCATATTTCTTCTAGCTATCATGATCTTATACATGCAGATATTAAACCTGGAAATATTTTAATTGAGTCACTAGACCCAATTAAAATTCGAGTTGCAGATTTTGGTTCTTCTTTAAGAGGGCCTCAGGAGAACTTGATGTCTGAGTATGCGGTTACAAGGCATTATCGTCCTCCTGAGATTTTTTTTGGTACCCCATTTGATCACAAAGTTGATGTATGGAGTGCGGGCTGCGTTGCTGCAGAGCTGCTGTTTAGATCCCCCTTATTTCCTGCAGAAAAACAAGAGCAACTTCTCCCTATGTACATGCAGTTTTTAGGTTCACTGCCAGTAGGTCTTGTAAAATCAACCGATCAGATTCCTAACTATTCTTTAGTTGAAAATGATCGTTATGTTTTGAAGGCTGGAACAAAATCTTGTTATATTGAAAATAGGATGCAGTTTTTTGAAAAAAATTTAGAAATAATAAAAGATCGTATTTGTTTAGATCGAATGAATGCCTATTCAAAGCAGCAGCTTTTAGAGATTGATTTATTCAGAGAATTTATTTTTGGAACTTTAACTTGGACTAAAGAATCTAGATTTTCTGCTGCGCAAGCTCTTGATCATTCTTTACTACAAGAAGTTTAATCGCTAAATTTTTGATTTTGTTGTGCAACTTGTTCAAATTTCATCAGTTCCGTATACTCTATTGTTTTTTTGACCGATCATTTGAAATTGATAAAAATATTATTTTTAGTAGGACGCTATGATTAAAAAACTTATTATTGTTTCTATTTGCTCTCTGGGATTTTGTCTCTCTGGCTGCTATCAGGCTCACTCCGATGATGATTTGAGAGAGGTACCTGTTACTAATAACCCAAATATTGTTCCTGGTGCATCAAATTCAAAATTTACTTCATTTGGGTACTAGGTAAACATCGGTTTTTTTATTGAAGACCTTGAACTACCTTCCTTGGCTTGGATGTAAGTCATCTCTTGTTTTAAATTTTCCTTTCCTAGTACAATATATAGCTCTGTGGGAAGATACAGCTAGGATATTTTATATGTCCTTGAAGCTCATGCTCAGTAGGATGCAGCGCTAGAGTGTTGCAAGTCGGTGAAATCTGGCCTGCTTTCAGCATAGGGAAAGTCTTCACAAATTTTGATACCATTTTTCATTTATTATATAATCTGTAGGCCAGTGAAATGAGTAAAGATTCGGCATCTAAGTATCATTTTTTTAAAAGTGATGCAGAAAAAGCTATAGCAGACCTTGGAAAAGAAAATATATTACAGCATCTAAGTCATATGCTTTTGATCCGTAATTTTGAGTTGCGCGCAGAAGCAGCTTATCAACAAGGTAAGATCGGTGGATTTTTTCATTCATACATAGGGCAAGAAGCTATTCAAGCTGGAGCGATAGCTGCTATGGGAAAAAATCAGTGGTGGGTAACTACCTATCGTTGTCATGCCCTAGCTCTTCTCCTCGGTGCTACGCCTAATGAACTGATGGCAGAGTTGTATGGTAAGGAAAATGGGAATGCTAGAGGCCGTGGTGGTTCTATGCACTTTTTTACAGATCAACTCCTTGGTGGTCACGGTATAGTGGGTGGTCAATTTCCTGTAGGAACAGGTGCTGCATTCTCTATTAAATATGCTAAAGACGTTCTTGGAAAAACAGATGTAAAAGAAGTTGGAATAACCTTTTGTGGTGAAGGTGCAGTTGCCCAAGGTGCTTTTCACGAGTCGTTAAATCTAGCATCCTTATGGGATTTGCCTTGTATCTATGTGATAGAAAATAACAAGTGGGGAATGGGAACCGGTGCTTCAAGAGCGATATGTGTTGAACCTATAGCAGAAACTAAGGCTGTTGGTTATAATATGAAAAGTTACACTCTAGATGGTATGGATTTCTTTAACTGCTATCAAGGATTTAAACATATCTATGAAGAATGTAAGAAGACTTCAAGACCTGTTTTAGTAGAAGTGGTCACAGAAAGATTCAGAGGTCATTCTATATCAGATCCAGGCCTGTATAGATCTAAAGAAAATTTAAGTGAATGTATGCAAAGAGATCCTCTAGCTATTATGCTTAAGACATTGTCGACCTATGGAATTTTATCTGAAGAAGAATATCACAATATGGATAAGACCCAAAAAGATATAGTTATTGCTGCCATGAAATATGCAGACGAAAGTCCGTGGCCAAGTCCTGTATCATTAGAAGAAGATGTATTTGCCCCATAACATAAGGATTGAGTAATTATGCCAATGCAGACAGTAGAAATAAGGGAAGCAATCCGACAAGCTCTCGATGAAGAAATGCAAAGAGACTCTAGAGTATTCATTCTAGGTGAAGAAGTAGCTGAATATAATGGGGCTTATAAAGTTACTAAGGGAATGCTCGATAAATGGGGCCCACATCGTGTACTCGATACACCTATTTCAGAACTTGGATTTGCGGGCCTAGCTATCGGTGCTGCTATGACAGGTCTTCGTCCTGTTGTCGAGTTCATGAGTTTTAACTTTTCCTTTGTAGCGTTCGATCAGATCGTCTCAAATGCTATTAAGATGCACTATATGTCTGGAAATAGATTTAGTGTTCCTATTGTATTCAGAGGCCCAAATGGAGCAGCGGCACAGGTTTCATCTCAGCACTCCCACTGCGTAGAAGCTATATATGGTAATTTTCCTGGCCTGATTATCTTAGCTCCAAGTAATGCTTACGATGCAAAAGGTCTTTTAAAGTCTGCTATAAGAAACAACAATCCAATTTTATTTCTAGAAAATGAACTAAGCTACGGCGAAAAAATGGAAATTCCGACAGAGGAGTATTTAGTTCCTATCGGTAAAGCTAAGGTTGTTGTAGAAGGAACACATGTTACGCTCGTTTCTCATAGTAGAATGGTTAATTTATGTAAGCAAGCAGCACAAGAGTTGCTTAAAAAAGGAATAAAGGCTGAGGTCATTGACCTTCGTACAATAAAACCTTTAGATATCGCCACTATTTGTGAGTCTGTGAAAAAAACGAATCATTGTGTTTTGGTTGAAGAAGGACATTGGTATTCGGGAATCTGTGCTGAAGTTGCCTTCCAAATTAATGAGCATTGTTTTGATTATTTAGATGCTCCAATAAAAAGAGTAACTCAAAAAGAGACTCCAATGCCATATTCGAAGGTACTCGAAAAAGAAACAATGCCTACTAAAGAAAGAATTATCGAGGCTGTTAACCAGGTCTTAGCATAAGGGAGTAAGAATTTATATGCCATTTACACTGACGATGCCAAAGCTTTCTCCTACAATGGAAGAAGGTACTATTACAAAGTGGCGCAAAAAAGTTGGAGATCAAGTTAAAGTAGGCGATGTGCTATTTGAAGTCGCTACAGATAAAGCAACTGTTGAACATACTGCCTTAGATGCTGGTTTTTTACGAAAGATCATTGTTGAAGAAGGTAAGGAAGCTTCTGTCAATCAAGCTGTGGCTATTTTTACTGAGAAGTCTGATGAAAGTATTGAGGGATATGTTCCTGAAGGTATAGCGCAACAAGCTAAAGAAACTCCAAAAGTTGAAGAAAAGGTTTCATCAGAAACTGCAGTTGAGTCAAGACCTCAAGAAGTTAAGCCCGCAGCGGCTAGTATGACGCAACCATCGTTTGTTCCTGAGCCCCCTTTAGCCTCTTATGTTTTTTCCTCTGATTCTACACGCCAAGGTAGATTGATTGCTTCTCCTCTTGCAAAAAAACTTGCAAATGAAAAAGGGTTAGATATCTCTACAGCAAAGGGCAGCGGACCAAATGGAAGGATTTTGAGCAGAGATATCGCATCAGCTCAGCCTGCAGCTCTAGTTGCCTTTAGTTCAAAAGGACAACCGACAGTAGCACCTGGCACCTATGAAGAGATTCCTCTTTCTCCGATGAGAAAGGTAGTAGGACAAAGATTACAGCAGTCTAAGAGCTTCATACCGCATTTTTACGTTTCGCAAGAGATCTTAGCAGATCAAATGATCGCAGTTAGAGATCAGCTTAAGGTTATTGGTCATAAAATAACATTTAATGACATAGTTCTCCGAGCTGTTGCTCTTTCTTTAAGAGAGCATCCAGAGATGAACAGTGGATTTAACTCAGTGACCTCTTCTATTATTCGCTTTAAGACAATAGACATATCAGTAGCGGTAAGTGTTCCGGCTGGTCTTATTACCCCTATAGTTCGACATGCTGATTACAAAAATCTAGGTGAACTATCAGCTGAAGTCAAAACTCTTGCTCAAAGAGCAAAAGAGGGAAAACTAAACAGAGAAGAGTATGTAGGTGGTTCTTTTACCATTTCTAATTTGGGTATGTTTGGAGTTTCTGGTTTTACCGGTGTTATTAATCCACCACAGGCGGGTATCTTATGTATAGGTGGGATTGAAGATAAGCCTGTTGTAAAAAATGGACAAGTTGTTCCAGGTAAAGTTATGACGGTTACACTTTCTGCTGACCATAGAGTTGTTGACGGAGCTGATGGAGCTAAGTTTATTAAAACTCTTCAGAAGTATCTCGAAAATCCAGCCACTCTTCTTATTTAATTTATTAAAAAAAGCCATTATTTATTTTGATAGTGGCTTTTTAAGTAATTCAAGCATGCAACTTATGTTGTAAGTGGATTTTCCACATGTTCTCATTTTATACCCAAGGAAACTCAAAAGTTGGCTTTAGGAGCCTGAATGGGGCTAAATGTATCCCTAACTCGGGTTCTTAGATCCTGACCTAAAATTGACTCAGCGGCTACGGTATCTAGTATCGCAAAGAAACCAAGAATTGCTCTTCTAAAGTCCTCAAAACACTCATAGTACGTGTTGTATAGCACTCGCTCTTTCATCCACTTCCACAATCGTTCTATCGGTTTTAGATTTGGGCTATAGGGGGGTAAATAATGCAAAGAAATCTTAGCCGTTTTGAGGTGCTCCTTTATCGCCTTCTGTGTTTCCTGGAATCTCTTTACGCTCACCTTTTTTAATCCATCCCCATCTATAGAGCAGATGCAGTTACCACATAGGTCGTATTCGTATGCTGTGGTTACAAGACCTGTTTCGATTTTTGTCGGAAGACCAAGGCCATTTCTCCATGTTGTGGTTTTTATATTTCCTTGTATGGTTTCTTCTTTACTATTACTTGGATCAAAATAGACCAAAAGAGAGGAGATGAGAGTGCCGTTGCTATCTGTGATATCAGACCTGATGGCTTGCCCCAGTGCATATTGAGTTGTTTTAACTTCACCGCATGGAAGATAGCAGATGATAAGATCATCTTGGTATTGCCAAAGGGTCTTTTGTCCTTTGGGGGTTGTCTCTGAGGTGATCCTACTCAGCCCATCATAGGTCCTTATCGTAGTATAGCCTGCCGGGTCTGTGAACCTGATAAGGTTACCACGTGTGTCAAGCTCACTAACCTCTTTCGTATTCGATGCTACATGTGTCTTTGTGATCGTGTTGCCATCATACTCAGTCCTCCATGTTATGCTATCTTTAGTCTCTAAGATAACTCTTCCAAGGAGGTCGTAGATCACCTTGCTGCTAGTCCCATCCGGATAGGTTGTAGTAGTAAGTAGACCATTTGTTGTGTACGTGTAATTTACTGTTGCACCAGATGGTGAAGCTCTCGATGCAAGAAGGCCTCCTGGTTCATAGGAAAAGTGTGTGGTGTGCCCTTCTTTTGATTCAGAAGAGACACGTCCCATGAGATCATAGGACCTGCTTGTCAGGTGTCCTCTTGGATCGATCTCTTCTATAAGATATCCACAAGGGCTATACTCATAGAGCGTATAGGCAACAGGCATTACCTGTGATATTAGCTGCCTTTTGGCTTTAATGAGCGAGGCGTTGTTATAGTCGAAGTAGACCGTATCATAAGGACTTCCTTTGCGCTGACATACCAAGGCGTTGTTTAAGTTGTACTCATTATATTCTGCAGAAAGAAGATCGCCCTGCTTAGAGAATCTTTTATGCTCTATAAGATTGCCCATAATGTCATAGGCCATCTGTTGCATCCCATCTTCTGAGAGGACCTTTATACACTGTCCTTGCTGGTTATATTGATAAGTTGTGATGACGTCAGGGTCTTGAGTCCCTGTCAGGTCCGTTTTCATGCTGGGTAGATCACTATCATGATACTGCCAAAGGGTGATAGAGCCTGAGATATCTTGCTTTATGAGCTGACCTAATCTGTTGTACTCAAAATTACTATAACTGATAAGAGTACCATCGGAATATGACTGTATGTTTTTTGGTAGGTATCTAAAGGTTGTGTCGTAGCATGTTACCGTTTTATGGTGGAATATTTCCTCTGCCACAGGTAGGTTGTTATCATTATAGGAGATCTTTTTTGAAACGACCTTTTCTAAAGACCCTGTCAGGTCATCCCCTTCGATTGTGATGGAGGTGGGGTTGCCTTTTTTATCGTATAAGTAAGAGGTCTTTAGTCCTCTTTTATCTCTTGTCCATTTTAAGCTTCTTTTAAAGGACCCCTCTCCATGGTAGGGGAGTATCTGCTCTGTCTCTGGATCAAACCATGAGCTCGAGTCTAAGAACCATGCTTGGAGTGTTGTAGCCCCAAACGGGTCTGTCACCTTATAAATCTGCTTGTTATAGATCTTATATTGAGTTGATCCTCCTTCACCATCAGTAACTGTGGTTTCTCCATCACTGTAGGTGAAGGTTGCCGCTCTTATCATCGTTTGATTTGCTCCCACGGGGGACCTTTGCTCAACCACACGTCCATGATCATCGTATATGTTTTCTATGACGTTACCATAGGGTTTTGTCTCACGGATGATACGGTGGGACCTGTCATATTCATAGACGATATCTGCACCACTAGGAAGCGTGACCCTGACAAGGTCTCCTTGAGCGTTATACTGATAAGTGACATGTCTACCATCTTTTGCATAGATCCCCTTGATCTTACCTTCGGGTATATAGCTGATATTACAAGAGTCACCTGTGCAGCTTTCTATTTTAGATAACTTCTTGTTGTCATAGAAAAAAAGGAGATATCTCCCTTGGGCATTTGTCCATTTTTTTAATATCCCACCCTCAAAAAATCTTTGAGATCCATCAGCGCCATATAGGACATTGTCTTTTATGTAGGAGTGAAAGGGACTTACAGCTCCTATGCCAAGCTTGGTTAGATTGGTGAGCTCAGGGTTGTCTTCAGCATTGGGCTCCCATCGGGAGCTGTCCGGGTTGTAGCTATATACGATGATAGTGCCGTCGAGCTCTGCCGCAAAGAGTTTGCCATTTTGATCTACGAGAAAGGGGTTTATGTTGATCTTCCATCCGTAGCCCATCTCTGTGAGAAGGGGGTTTTGGCTGTTATAATTACGCCGTATGGCATGTGAAATGGGTCCAGAAAAAATCAGGTCGGTCTCATCTATATAGAAAGCTCCGGTAACGACATCTACTGGATCTGCTACCTGGTTGATAACAGTTTTGTAGAAAGAGCGAACATCGTCCCTCCATGTTGAGGTGTCTATCGCAGATGTCGTTTTGGTATCAGATAGGCTTAGCAAGTGAGGTAAGGGGAACAAAGAAGGGATCTGAAGCTCCACGCTCCTTATATGATCCGTATGAATGGGGGTCATCTGCCAGTCTTTTATAGAAGAGGATGTGAAATATTCTGATGGCACACTCGATCCTATGTTGCTAATCGGGATAGAGTCGCTTGTGGCCCAAGATGGCGTCGTCCAGGTAGGTGTAGGAAATAAAGTCGGTGCTGAGAGCTCGAAATTAGTTGTATTTTCAGTGCTGGGGCTCCAGCTGCCGCTGCAGTAATCTGTAGATAAGGGCGATCCTATCCCTCCGTTAAGTACTAAAGATTTGCTCGACAGCAGGGAGTATTGTAGATGGGGATGTAAGATCAGTGCTCCAATCTCACTATGGGTCCCATCTAGGCTTGATATCAAGCCGGGAGTCATATAAGCGTAGGCCCATGAGCTGATATCGCCATCTGCGGTAAGAACATCTGTAGTTGCCTGCCACTGTATGGGAGATTGTTGTTTAACTTGCTCGATGATAGCAAGATTTGAGGACGTAATGGCCATGAAGCCATCATCCTGATATCCATTTTTTTTGTGTGTAGCATAGGCCAGTTGTAACAGTTTCACTGTTGAAATGGCAAAGGGGTCGTTAAAGATCTCACGCAGCGTCTGGTGTTCATTGGAGGACTGATCTACAGTGTGCATGGTGTGGTATTGCCTCAGCGCGGTAAGGCTCATAGGATCGATTGTGTGTAACCAATTTGCATTGATACGTATCATATCCAGTTGTGGAAGCCTTACCTCAGAGCCATCCTTCAGTGTATCTGGTGATAGCTTAGCAAGACCAAAGGCGCATATTGTTTTTGGCATTACTTTGTGTATGAGGGCAAGGGACTTTTCAGCCCTATCACACTTTTCAAAGTATGACATGCCCACAAGAGCAAGAAGGCTGTTTATCTTGGTGTGATCTTCTGTTTTCTTGCTGAAATCATCATAAAACTGGGAGGTAAGCTCAGATCCCTCAGCTGGACAACTAAAGCAAAGAGAGGCTGTAGTCCCTTTGGTTAGAGTGAAGGTCTTGCTCTGTGATAAGAACCTATTTTCAAAAGGTGTGCTGTAGGTGACCTTAACATCTATATGTTTGTCTGATGGATCAAGACGCAGTGTATTATCTGAAGTGGTATGCAGGAGGTGATCCGCATCACCTATAGGCTCAAAATAGATCGGGATAGACCCATAATCTAATGTGGATAGGTTTAGCTCGAGAGTGTTTAGTTTTTTACCTGGATTCTCATGAGAGTTTATATCGACAGCAGCTGTAGCGATTAAGTCTTGTTTACTTGATGGGCAGTTTATAGCTTGGTAACTTCCCGATAACGAAGAGGGTTTAGGACAATCTGCCCATGAACAAAACTGCTTTTTAAGTATTTGACGCTGCATGCCAACATCGCTTAGGTTTAAACCTTGTTTCCGTAGCTCGGTTTCTATGAAGCTCTTAAACAGCACATAGGCAGTGTCGTTGTTATCTGGACCGATGTGTTTTACAATTTCCTTATCACTTTGTAGGTAACGAAGGATCCATTTATCAGCACTTGCGTATCCTTCCGGCATAAGGCTATATACATCATGTCCTTCGTTGAGATGTATTTCTTTCATCCATGGGAAGAGGGCTATTTGCTCTTTCCCATCAAAAAGAA
>VGMB01000034.1 GCA_016866585.1 Chlamydiota bacterium | reverse complement strand
AAAGAAAGTTTACTTTTAAGCCAGGGTCTATTCCTCAAATTATCGATCATCAAAGAGGAAGATTACATATAAGAAATCAAATTGGAATGGGTAATTTTGCTAATGTTTTTTCAGTTTCTTTTACTCCAAGAGATTCAACGGATCAAAGAAATGTTGCTATGAAAATAAATCAATTCGAGCATAAATCTGAAGAAAATCAATATTTAAAATCTTCTATTGAAAGAGAAGCACAAGCTCTACGAAAAATATCAGATTATGTTGCCGATAGTGGGAAGGAATCTTTTATAGCAGAGTGTCTATTTAGTGATGATCTTGGTCCTAATTTTCATTTTATGATAATGCCTATGTACAGCACAGATCTAAAAGACTTAATAATACGAAATAAATTATTATTTGCAGATATTTTAAATATTAAAACGCTAGCTAGACAATTGTTTCAGGCGCTGGATGTGCTTTCTTCTATGAACCCTCCAGTAATCCATTGCGATGTCACGCCTGCCAACATAATGGTAGAAAGCATATCCCCTCTAAAAATTAGGCTCAGCGATTTTGGCTGTTGTGAAGAGGGAAATAAACAAAATCAAGAGTCTGACTATATTGTAACCAGATGGTATCGTCCTCCTGAAATTGTTTTAGGATGCCCATATGGACCTCCAGTAGATATGTGGGGAGTTGGGTGCACGTTATTTGAGACACACTCAAGGAATTATTTGTTTGCTGGAGACTTTAATAAGCACATGTTTTATCTACATGCTGGATTAATCGGGCCTATTCCTATAAGTTTTTTTGAATCTATTCCTGTACAGATAAGAACGAAACTCCCCGTCGTTTTGATAGATAATCAATACCATTTTACTTTTGATGAAAAAAAGTTAAATCATCTTTTGTTGTCTAAACAGAAATTTGACCATTTTTTTCCTAAGAATTCTTCAGGAAGTTCTTCGTCAGAGGATGATTCTTCTGGTTCTGATTTCAGGGAATTTCTAAAAAATATTTTTACCTGGTCACCTGAAGAAAGATTGACACCAAGTCAAGCTCTCATGCATCCTTTTCTAGCTATTCCTTAATTAACGGGAATACAATGAGTGTTAGGAGCGATCATGTCTTTACCTATTTCGGGTTTATCGAGTGATCTTAAAATCTCGATAATTAATACAAAACTAGCTCCAGATCAAGTATCTGGAGCCGGTTATCACCAAGTCATTCCTTATTTTAATGAATTGACTTCGAAAACTAATCAACTTGGTATTTCTTCAATAACTTCAATAAATAAAGAGATCATTGTAGCCAACGAATTATCTTGTAGTACACAGGCTTTTGTTATCAAAGATGATCAAGAACAAGATGGATGTGGAACCAAAAGAAAAAAAAAGCCTACTCAAGAGCATCCGGTAACTAATGATTCTGTTGATGGTGAAACTACTCATAACGAAGTAAAACTTACTAAAAAAAAGAGTAGGTTCGGCAACTATGAGTCTAAAAAGAAGACTATTTCTATACAGTTTAGGGATAAGATACTATCTCTAGGACAAGTTTTGGGGCAGGGTACCTTTGGTTCTGTCTTTGAAGCGCAAGAAAGTTGCGCAAATTTTAAGGCCTCTCAAGTTGTTTTTGCAGTAAAAGTTAATAATTCTAAATCTAAATCCGGAATAAAAACTATTGAACATGAGGGTTCCTTACTAAAACACTTAAGTAGTCATGGATCAGAGAATGGGTTTATTGTAAGTTTATTAGGTGAATATAAAGAAGGGAAAAGTTCCTACCTTATATTTCCTAAATATATAAGTGACCTTAGAGTTGAATCGAGAATATCTCATACAGATTTACGAAGAACATCGTTGCTGGCAGGCCAATTATTTTCAGCGTTATCTTTTCTTCAAGAATTTACTCCTCCTATCATTCATTGTGATGTTAAGCCTGAAAATATTTTTGTTGAGGTTCTTGATCCCTTGAAAATAAGGCTTGGTGATTTTGGAGCGAGTAAAGATTCTCCTTATGAAAATACAGATCGAGATTATCTTGTTACTAGGTGGTATAGGCCCCCAGAGGTGATTTTGGGATTTGTTCTAACTACTGCTGTTGATATGTGGAGTGCAGCGTGTGTTATTTATGGTTATCAAGCCAAGAGTCGTCTGTTTCATTCCGAAACGGAGCTGGATTTAATGAAGGATATTCACAGTCTAATTGGTCCTTTGTCTTGTGAATATTTTAATAAAATTAAAGATATTCCTATTCCAATAAGTTATATACAGTACTGTATTCCGGATAATCACTCGGATCTAGGAGAGAAAGCTCCTCTGCTACCAGCTCATCTAGACAGAAATATTGTTTTTAAAGGAAGTTCCCAAATTTCCTCTTCAGAACCTAGTGCTCATGAACATATATGTGTTGAGTTGTTTAAACAAATGCTTACTTCAATTTTATGCTGGAATCCATCAGAAAGGACATTAGCTAAAATCGCTAAACTACATCCTTTTTTTGCCAAGATATCTGAACAAATATAAGGAACCCATGCTGGCAATCAATTTTTAAGTTTGTCAGTATGGTACTCATGGTAGTTTTATTTACTGTTTTTTTTTCAGCTTCAGCAAATATTTTCATTTTCCCTTTTTAAGAAACATTGACACCAAGTCATGACCTCATGCATCCTTTTACGGCTTTTTCTTAATAAATATAAAAAAAGAGTACTAGGAGCAATTATGTCTTTCCCTATGATAGGTGCGTTGAGTAACCTTGGTGTTCCTCAAGTTCGCGCAGAGCTAATTACAGATCAAACATCTGGAATCAGTAACCAACCAGCCTTAATCTCTGCACAGGATTTAATTTTAAAAACTAATCTAGTAGCTAATTCTATAGTAAATAGAATTAGCGAGGATAAAACTTCTATAGAAGGTTTACTTTCCAGTACAAAAAAACCTATAGAGCAAGAGAATTCAGAGCAGATCATTGTAGGAGCTAAAAGAAAAGCACGAATTACAGAAAAGAAAAGTGTAGATGCTGATAATGTAGATAATGAATCTAGCAATATAGAAGTAGGGTCTGCTCAAAAAAAGGAGATGCCCAGTAAATGTAAGTCAAAAAAGCAACAAAATACTATAGCTTTTGGAAATCAGACTCTAGAGCTAGGTGAGCTGTTAGGTAAAGGAGCCTTTGGGTCTGTTTTTGAGGCGCAAGCTAATGCTGCAGGCTATATGGTCGATCAAGGTTCTTTTGCTGTTAAGGTTAACACAAAAAAAATTAAAACTGAGCAAGAGTCAATTAAAAAAGAAGCTTCCGTTCTTAAGCACCTAGACGAAAACGGAGCTAAGGAATGGTTTATTGTTAGTTTGTTAGGGGAATCTCAAAAAGGAAAAAGTTCCTATCTTGTATTTCCTAAATATATAATGAATCTTAGGACTGAATCTTCCAGATCAAATCCAAATTTGGAAAGAACAGCGTTGCTTGCAGATCAACTATTTTCAGCTTTATATTTTCTTGAACAATCCACTCCTTCTATAATCCATTGCGATATAAAGCCTGAAAATATTTTTGTTGAAAATCTTGAGCCTTTAAAAATAAGGCTGGGTGATTTTGGTTCATGCATAGAGTCTCCCTGTGAAAATGCTAATAAAAAGTATATCGTGACTAGATGGTATAGACCACCTGAAGTTGTTTTTTCATTCCCTTTAACTACTGCAGTTGACATGTGGAGTGCGGGGTGCGTTATTTATGAATATCAAACTAAGAGAAATTTATTTCGTTCAGAAAATGAGTCAAATTTAGTCCATAATATTTATAACCTCCTAGGGCCATTTTCTAGAGAATATTTTAATCAAATTAGAATCCCTCAAATTGCAGAAGGGGTTGTAAGATATAGCCAATCAGAACAGCAATCAGCATCTGGTGAGCATCAGCCTATGTTACTATCTAATCTGGATAGAACTGTTTTTTTCAAAAGGCCTGCTGAGAGTTCTTCGTCGGAGCAGAATGATTACGAACAATCTTGTGTTGGTTTATTCAAACAAATGCTGAGTTCTATTTTTTATTGGGATGCAAGACATAGATTGACTGCTGGTGTTGCTAAATTTCATCCTTTCATTTTAAAAATTTTTAGTAGAGAAGATTTACTAGATGTAGCTGGTTTTGATTATAGTTTTGATGATGAAGATCTATAAGTAAAGATCGTGGCAAGCTAATTAATAACTTGCCACAAAGCGATTTATAAAGATTTCAGCTTTATTTCAATTTCTTGGATTTGTTTCTCCATAACACTAAGTTGGCCTGAAAGTTTTTGGATAACTTCAGCTGGAGCCTTTTGACAGAACTCCGTATTAGAGAGCTTTTCTTTTAAAGACACACTTTGAGTGCCTAGCTTTTCTAATTCTTTTGAAAGCCTTTGTTTTTCCTTTTCTCTCATTTCCTGTGGAAGCGGAATGACTATTTTTAATGTTGAAACTATGGATTCTGCAGAAAATGTTGTTTCAGGCTTTGTATCGGTAAACGATAGGGTATTTATCTTTACAAGTCCCTCTAGGATAGATTTATTTTGTTTTGCACATTTGAAGTTAGGGTCCGTTATATCACCACAGATAAATACATCTGTTATTGCAGACGGGGGAAGCTGCATTTCTGCACGTATGCTACGCACTGCATGTACAAGCTCGTCCATGAAGATGAAAGTTTTTTCTATTTCTTGGTTGATGTCTTCAGGGCAGAGTAAGCTTGGATAGCAGGCCTTCATACAGCAAGAGGATGCAAGTGCTTGAATTGCTTCCTTTGTGTACTTGTCTGCTGATGGATCTGCATCAACCCCGGAAAATCTTTCTTTCATAAAACCAAATAGCTCTTCAGTGATGAAAGGAGCCATAGGGTGTATTAGTCTAAGGACCGAGCATAAGATGACTGTAAGGATCTTTTGTTTATTTTCTTTACTAGTTGCATCTGTATTTTTAGGAGATAAGATGGGTTTAGATAATTCTAAGTAGTAAGCACATAGGTCTTTCCAGAAAAAGTCATAGGCTGTAAATGCTGCTTTATCAAAATTATAGCTTGTCAGATGCTCATCTACTTCTTTGATGGTTTTATTTAGCAAAGATAATATCCACTTGTCTTCAAGAGTGAGTGCCGGTAGATTTATGCCACTTGCAAAAGTTTCTTTTGAAAGGGTCTCTATATTCATGAAAACAAAACGAGCCCCGTTCCAAAGTTTATTAGCGAAGTTTTTAAATTCTTCAAACTTTCTTCTATCTAGATCGATCTGTCTAGCTTGAGTTCCACTTGCGCACAAGGCCATTCTCATGGCATCCGTACCATAGGAGTCTATGATTTCTAGAGGGTCTATGATATTCCCTTTGGACTTAGACATTTTTTCCCATTTGAATTGGATACCTTGTCCTAAAGGCTTTCCAAGGTCATAAGAGAGTCGCTCTTCACCTGTTATGTAGGTTATGCTGCCATCTTTATTAGTTTTCCAGTACGACTTGCCATAAATGAGCCCATGTAAATAGGTCTCTGCAAATGGAGGCGTTTCAGTGAAAAAAGACCCCATAAGGACCATTCTTGCCACCCAGAAAAACAGGATGTCATGACCTGTTATCAAGGTAGATGTAGGATAAAACTTTTTAAACTCAGCGGTCTCATTGGGCCAACCAAGAGTGCTGAATGGCCATAGCGCTGACGAAAACCATGTATCAAGCACGTCTTCATCTTGAACCCAAAGTTCTGGGTTTTCCTTTACCTGCTCTGGAACACCTTCGCCTGCATGACAGATCATGTTTTCAGGGTTTTCCTTATTATACCATATAGGAATCCTATGCCCCCACCATAACTGCCTTGATATACACCAGTCTCTGAGGTTATCAATCCAGTGAAAGTAGGTGCTTTCCCATGTTCCAGGGATTATCTTTAACTGTTGCGATTCTACAAGGCTTCTTAAATCAGCTTTGAAGTTGCTCATACGAAGAAACCATTGCTTAGATAAGTAGGGCTCGATGACAGCTTTTGATCTGTATGAGACACCTATACGTAGCTTATGTGGCTCTATTTTTGAAACAAAACCTAATTGTTTCATTTTTTCAACAACGGCGCTTCTGGCTTTCTCCATCGATAAACCAGCAAATTCCAATCCATTTTCGTTTATTTTTCCATCTGGTGTCATGATGTTAATCATATCCAAATTATGTCGGATACCCATCTCATAGTCATTAGGATCATGGGCTGGGGTTATTTTAACGGCACCTGTTCCAAAAGAAATATCTACAAATGGGTCTGCCAGGATAGGTATCTCTCTGTTTACAATCGGAAGGATGGCAAACTGGCCTATAAGATCCTTATATCTTTCATCAGAGGGATTTACGGCTATAGCAACATCTCCTAGCATTGTTTCGGGACGTGTTGTGGCCACTGTGATATGTCTGCTTGGATCATTTTTAAGAGGATAGTTGAAGTGCCATAAGAAAGAGTCTTTTTCTTCGTGTTCAACTTCATCATCGGCAAGGGCTGTTTGTGTAACAGGATCCCAATTAACCAGGTAGTCACCACGGTAAATAAGGCCTTTATCAAAAAAAGTTTTAAATGCAGTTTTTACAGATTGATTCCTTTCTTCATCCATAGTAAAGCAGAGCCTAGACCAATCACAAGAACATCCTAATTTTTTTAGTTGCTTAAGGATAGTGTCTTGGCTTAACTCTTTCCAGGACCAGACATGAGAGAGAAATTCTTCCCTAGAAAAATCTTTTCTTCTTTTGCCAGTTTCTTTCATAAGATTTCGCTCTACAACTGTTTGCGTCGCTATACCAGCGTGATCTGTGCCTGGAACCCAAAGCACTTCAAAGCCTTTCATTCTTTTCCATCGCGACAAAACATCTTGTAGTGTGTTCACCAGAGCATGTCCCATGTGAAGTACACCTGTGACATTAGGAGGGGGCATGACAAGGCTGAATGCTGGTTTTGTAGAATGTGGGTCGGCTACAAAATATTGGTTGGACTCCCAAAAAGTGTACCATTTATCTTCAATGAGTTTTGATTCAAAGGCTTTGGCTAGTTCTGACATATGCGACTCTATGTTGTAATGTAAACAATTCGAAGCAGATAAGGGTAGCATAACTGTTTATGTAAAGTCAAAGCCTGTGGTAGACATTCCAAGAAGAGACTTATTAAAATAAAATTAATAAACAAGTAAGTGTTCTAGTATGTATTTTTAAGATTTGTCATGAATTGATCTAAAGAACAAAGCAGTGCATAGAACTCCATCAACATCAGCACCTTCTTTGATTTTCTGATATAATTCAGATAATTGCATTTCTTGAGTGCGTATCAATTCAAAAGGTTCTAGGGCTGGTTCGCAAACTCTGGTAGCTCCCTTTGCGAATATATAGTAGATTTTTTGACTGGTCACCGCGGAAAAAGGATATGCCCCACCTAGTAAAATAAACTCTTCTGCTGAGTGACCTGTCTCCTCAAGCAGTTCCCTCTTTGCAGCTTGGACAAGGGTTTCGCCAGAATCGATCCGACCACCAGGACATCCTAGTAGCCATTTTCCAGTGGGGTATCTGAATTCTTTTAAAATAATAAAAGAGCCTTGTTTTGTTTCTGCTAAAATTGCTACAGCATCATGTTTTGTTTCTAGAACTGTATAAGACATTTCCATGCCTGAAGGTAATCTTAGCTGGTCTATCTTTAGGTTGTAAAAGCCTTCATGAGCAAGGGTAGTTCCTTTTACATCAGGTGTTATTGGGTGTATTTCAGACATTTCGATATTGTTTTTGTAAGAGTTTTTTCCATTTATTAGCTTCTACATCTTTTTCACAAGATTGTGTTAGAAGAAGAGCTTCTTTAAAAAACTGTATTTTTTCATATTCAAAGAGTTTTTCTATATCTTTTGCAGAAGGATTCCCTTCTTTTTCAACAAACAAGTTATCAAATAATAGATGTGATTTATGCTCCTGTAGGAACGAGAGGGCTTTGTCGATTCCTTTATCGTGACAAATTAGACATGCTTTAAAGAAATTATAGATTTGTGCATCCAATTCTGGATGACTATCTAGTTCTTCATTTGCTGTTTTATAGTCTTTTTTTTGAATCAGATTCCAGATTGAATATGCTTTATTTGGTGAATGTAAAAGATCTGCATGTAAAAGCTCTTCTAATGGCAATTTATTCTTTTCGCAAAGAAGTAAAATTACTCTATCTACCTGTGAGGATTTGTTGTTTTTAAAGTGTGTTAAAAGATCATTAGTTTTTTGTTTTTTAGTTAGATAGTAAATTGCCTTTTGTATTGGATCGGTTAATTCAGGATGCGTGCTTAGACGGTCTAATTCCTCTTGTGCTATCTCTGGAAAACCCAAGTAAAGAAGGCATAACAAACCGTTGTTGATCAAATGCACATTATCTGTGCTTTTTATGATCTCTATCAACAGATGGGGTCTGCAAAGTAAAAATGAGAGTCTTATACTTATATCGATGAGATAATCTTGTAAGGAAAGTTCTTTGATGTTTTCTAAGAAAACTAGGGGAGTTATCCCTTTAGCAAGGCTGTCGAATAGTAGTTTGTGTTCAGGTTCGTGAAAAATATTGGGTATATGTCGTAGGCATAGAAGCGCAAAATGATATGTGGCTATCCTATCTTGATAAGCAGCTTCATGAAAACGGAAAACAAGTTCTTCTTCGATAAGGTATTTTAAAGGATGATTTGTATACTTACGAAGGGATAAGTCTAGGCATTTTATCTCTTCATCGATTTCATTGTTTGCTTTATATACTAGTGATTTCCCTAGATATTCTAGCGGAGCGCTAGGGGTTATTCGTAGTTTTTCAAATTCTTCTAAAGCTTGTAGGTAGTAGAGGTCTCTTTGTTTCTTATTTTTGCTTTTGTTAGCTATCTCCAGAAGAGTGATGCCTGCGCGAAACAGAGCTTCTCTGCCTTCCATCCTTCCAGGAAATGAATCTCTTATCTTTCTGTATTCTGTTAATGCTTTTGGAAGGTTGTTGGAGGAAAAAAATAAATCGGGGATTTTTAGGCAATTGATCATAATATTGGGACTACTTATCGAAACTTTAATAGGATCGATATTGAGCTCGTCATCTTTGAGCACAATACCAAAGTGAGGGCCACTCAACGGAATCTGAGTAAGGTAGTCCACTGTGGGTTTGTCATCTATGAGAAGTCTCATGTGACAATCGACTTTTTCTATTCGTATTTTGTATTTTTTTAAAGGCTCTAAAACAATATCAGGAATAGACATCACTCGGACGTTTGATCTAAATAAAAAGCATCCAGGCGTGTTTTTAGATCCTATCCAAATATAATTACCATCCTGAAGTATTCCTTTACGTTCCTGGATCTCTGGGATATTCAATAAAAATCCTACCCCTTGGCTTTGTTCTTTTAGTTCAACAAAGGTTTCGAGTTGGAAATTATCATTTACCCCTTTTTTGGAGATCATCATCGTTACCCACTCAAATGCGCCTGTAGATGGTGTTATGGCGGAGTGCTTAGCAACCAGAAAATTTTCTTGGAATTCCCAATCTTTTTTTCTGGCTACGTCGACTGGTTCTGTCAGTAACCATGTTCCTTTACCTGAAATAAAATATTCAATTTCTGAAAGGAGTTCATTAACAGAGTTATACCTCATGTCTGGATCGGGATTTAGACATTTTTTGGTAATTCGAGAAAGCTCTAGAGGTATATCTCGGTATGGAGATCTATCTATGGGGTCGACGAGCTGTTCTTTTTGTATTTGTTTTTTTAGTTTCTCTTTAGATGTCCTGTGGAATGGTAGCTTTAGTGTTAGAAGTTGGTATAAAACTACTCCAAGAGCATAAATATCTGTCGCATAGGACGAAGGCTTGCCAAAGACCCTCTCGGGAGGGATGTAGGCCAATGTACCGGGAACTTTGCCAGGTTTTGTCAAATCTACTTGTTCGATAACAGGAAACTTTTCGTTTGATTCTTGAAGAGGATCATTTACGAAATCTGCAAGGCCCCAATCTAGAATAAGTGTTTCTCCAAATTTTCCAACAATGATGTTTTCTGGTTTTATATCACGATGCAGTACGCCACGACTATGACAGTAAGCTATTGCTTGGCATACGTTGATAAAGATTCTTAGAAGAGCATGGATTGATGATCCAATTGGATGGATTATTTTCCCTGTTTTTTCTTGTTCGAGAGATTGTTTTAAAATTTGCTTTAGCGTTTCGCCTTCTATATGAGGCATTGTATAGTACAGTTCACAATCATCTGTATGAATGTTATATATCGGAATAATACAAGGGTGTGTCATTTGAGACGCTATTTTTGCTTCTCTTAAAAAACGATCTTTAAGGGTTGGATACTGAAGCCTATCTTCACGGATTTTTTTTAGACAAATATAGCGATCACAGAAACGATCATAGACTAGATAGATCTCTCCCATTCCACCAGTGGCTATTTTTTTTTTGACCGTGTAATTTCCTATAGATGTTTGTAGGGGAGAGTCTTCTTGCTTCATGTCTTTTGGTGTTGTGTACTAGATTGATTAAATAATAATCAAAGTTCATTACACAGGAAAGGAAAATTAGCAAGAAATAATCGCAATCAATGGGAAAGAAAAAAGAAAAGACTTGTTTTTTTAAGAAACAAGTCTTTTCTTTTTTATTAAATAGTTGCTTCAAATACCTGTAGTGAATAAGGCGGTATAGGCATTCTTATCGACGAAATTTTCCTAGAGGATGATGATCTGGTAATATGCTGATCCTGTAGGCTAAAATCAGAACGAGGTCTACCATGGTAGTTGTTAAGAGAGAATACACGAGCAGATTTAAACCCACGTATTTGCCCTATAATAGAAGAAAGCTCCTCACTACTGGTTTGATTTATATCGACACCGTAATTAGGGAAATCCTTATATCTAAAGTTAGCTACACATAAAAAGATTTGTTTGCGGCCATCTGAATGAGTGCCTTCCCTAAAGAAGCCCATTACATGTTCAGGGTCATTTCTGTGAGCTATAACGAGACTTCCGCCCTTGGTGTTAGCGTGTAATGCAGGATTGTTTAGGTATAGACTGTTTAAATCGC
>VGMB01000033.1 GCA_016866585.1 Chlamydiota bacterium | reverse complement strand
ATTAATGTCCCAAGTTCGGCTGGTTGGCGGTTTTTCATTTTTTTAAGTGTAAAATGGTGCATATACCCACCAGAATTCATGGGGATATATTTGCAAAGATCGTTTTCTTTTCTTCCATTAACTTTTTTAATAGCTTTGTGGATAATATCTTCTATTTCTTTGAAGTTTTTCGTTTTTGCTTCGACCATTTCGTTTTGGTTGGAATTCATTTTTTTCCCTTGGTTCTTCATTGTGTCTAACTAAAAAATAAAACAACTATAATTTTTTCTTTATTCCGCTTCAAGCAAAATAGGTAAAATCTAAAATTGTTAATAACTCTTTGTAATGAGTGAAATTAAAAAACACTCAAAAAATTTGGTTCTTAGGTTTAACAGATAGTGTATTTATTTACAAAATTGAATTTTCACATAACTGATTTTTAATTGATCATGTTGTGTTGAGACTTCATTTTTTTAACAATAGAAAGATCTTATAAATAAAGATCGTTTTTATCAATAAAATTGAGAATAAAAAGCGATACAATTTAAATTATTGGGTTTTTCTCTAGACAAAAGAGAATTGATTTTGATATGTATTTTAAAAACAGATAGAATTAACAATAGAATTTCGTAATTTTATAGGTGTCTTGTGGGTAATTGGCTTGATCAGAAAGAATCAGCATCTCCGTTAAAAAAAGTTCGTTATATAATTGCTGTTGCTGCGGGTAAGGGTGGTGTTGGCAAATCGACTTTATCTGTGAACTTAGCCTTGTCTTTGAAAAAGAAAGGTTATAGCGTAGGACTGCTCGATGCTGATATTTATGGGCCATCTCTAGCAAAGATGCTTCCGGCGGAGACGGAGATTAGAAATTGTCCTAGAGATCCCTCGTTACTGATGCCATTCGAATCAAAGGGGATCAAAGCAATGTCGATTAGTTATTTGAGACCAGCTAGTGATCCAATGTCCGTTAGGGCTCCTATTGTAAATAATTTAATACTTCAATTTTTATTTCAAGTAGAATGGGGAGAACTTGATTATTTGATAATTGATATGCCTCCAGGAACCGGTGATATTCAATTAACAATTATGCAAAAAGTGGATATTTCAGGAGCTCTTATAGTAACAACACCTCAATCAGTAGCTCTTGCTGATGTAAGGAAGGCTGTGCAGATGTTCAATCAGATGAATGTTCCTATACTAGGTGTAGTAGAAAATATGAGCCATTTTGTTGAGCCTATTTCTAAAATCGTTTATTATCCCCTTGGTAAGGGAGGCGGAGAGAAGCTTTCAACTGAATTTGGTATGCCGTTTTTGGGAGAAATTCCTTTAGATGGGCAAATTTCAGCTGCTTCCGATCTTGGTCATTCTCTATTTGAGAGCAGTTTTTTTAGCCCAGCAGTACAGAGTTACGAAAAAATTTCTGGACATTTGTTAGATCATTTATATGCTCTGGAGAGATCCGAAAAAGAAGCATTAAAAGATTTCGAACTTATCTGGGAATTAAATAGACATGCTATCAAATAAAAATTTCGTTAAAAATATATACCAAAAGAATAACTACATATTTACTATTGAATGGATCGATGGTAAAATTTCTGATTACCGTCTAAGTGATCTTCAACGATTATGTTCATGCGCTAGATGTGTTGATGAGATAACAGGGGAGCGCCTTGTAAATCCCTCACAGGTACCCGATGATTTAACGGCTGTTAGGGTGTATAGTATGGGACGCTACGCATTAAAAATTGATTTTTCATCAGGATGCTCTCGTGGAGTTTATCCATATGAGTGGCTTAGACAATGGTCTTCTTAGGGATGAATATGTTTCAAATAGTTAAAAATCTACTTTTATCAGTTCTGATATTTATAACTCTTGGCTGTAGTAGGGAATCAAGGGCAGATAGAGAACGTTCAGAATCCTCTACAAAAAAAATCACAGTTCTTTCAACAATAGCGATGATTGATGATATAGTTGCAAGAATTGGAAAAGATAGAATAAATAGCAATTGTTTGATTTCAGGGGAAATAGATCCTCATAGCTATGAGCTTGTAAAAGGTGATGATGAGAAAATTTCAAGCGCAGATGTTGTCTTTTTTAATGGACTTAACCTAGAGCATGGCGCTAGTTTGTGTTATAAGCTTCAAAAACATAAAAGATCTATAGCCCTGGGTGATTATATCTATGAAAAATATCCAGACTACATACTAAAAACAGATAATTCATTAGATCCGCATATATGGATGGATATATCCCTTTGGGTAAATATTATAGATCCAATAACTCAGCAGCTTTCTCAAATAGACCCAGAGGGATCAGCATTTTATCAAACAAATGCAGCAGAATTAAAAAAAACCATGCTTGTTGCTCACGATAGGGTTTTTAATCATTTACAGGCAGTTTCAGAGAGTAAACGATATCTTGTCACCAGTCATGATGCATTCGGGTATTTTACAAGATCTTATCTTGCGACAGAGGAAGAGCGACTGAAGGGTACTTGGAAAAAGCGTTTTGCCGCTCCAGAAGGATTAGCCCCTGATGGACAGCTTAGCGTGAAAGATATTCAAAACATCATAGACCACCTTTTAAAATACAATATTTCAGTTGTATTTGCAGAATCAAATGTCAGCCAGGATTCTTTGAAAAAGATAGTTTCATCAAGCAAAGAAAAAAAACATAATGTAAACTTTTCATCAAAAGTATTATATGGAGATGCCATGGGATCTTATAATGACCCTGTGAATTCATATTTGGAAATGATAGAAAAAAATGCGTCTAGTTTGATCAATGAATGGCAAAAGTAATGGCACAATTAGAAACTCCTGCGTTGAGTGTTCATCATCTTTCAGTTTACTATGATGATACTCCAGTTCTTTGGGATATAAATTTTGAAGTTCCTGTAGGTAATATTGTAGGAATCATAGGTCCGAATGGCGCGGGAAAAAGTACGCTAATAAAATCAATCCTTCAAATGACAGATTGTTTATCTGGAAAAATTTCATTTCTAGGAACTACTCTAAAAAGAAAAAGAAAAAAAATTGCTTATGTTCCTCAAAGATCAACAGTCGACTGGGATTTTCCAATATCAGTTTTAGAAGTAGTCTTAATGGGTCTTTATCCTCAAAAAAACTTTTTTTCTTGGATAGGAGATCAGGATAAAAAAAAAGCATATCAAGTCCTAGAATCAGTGGGCATGAGGTCTTTTGCTGATAGGCAAATTAGTCAGTTGTCTGGTGGACAACAGCAGCGAGTTTTTCTAGCAAGAGCATTACTACAAGATGCTGATATTTATTTTATGGATGAGCCTTTTGCAGGTGTGGATATAGCAACAGAGCATTCTCTTATGCTTACTATAAAGGGGCTTAAAGAAAAGAAAAAAACTCTTTTTATTGTTCATCACGATTTAAACACAGTGCGTTCTTATTTTGATTGGGTTGTACTTCTTAATAAGGGGCTCATTGGATGTGGGCCTATTGAAGAGGTTTTTACTGAAGAGAATATAACTAGAGCTTATGGTAAAGAAGGTAAGACTTTATTCGATGTGAATAAGCTGTTTAAATAAAATTCAAATAGAGAACATCGTGAGCTTTGATTTAATTAGTTTTTTTACAGACCCTGTTTTAAGAGCCCCGACACTCGGAAGCATTTTCATGTGCATTTCTTCTTCACTTGTTGGTGTGCTTGTTTTTTTGAGAAAAAGATCTTTACTAGGTGAGGCTTTATCTCATACATCATATCCCGGAGTAGCGCTTGCTGTTTCTACTTTTGCCGCTTTTTTTTCGCCCTCGAGTGATGGATTTGTATTTGCGATCTTATTTTTTGCTTTTTTATCGTCTGTTTTAGGTCTTTTATGTATTGATTTTTTAAAAAAACGATTTCGTGTGTATGATGATGCAGCTCTTACTTTTGTTCTTTCTTCATTTTTCGGTATAGGTGTATTGTTAGCCAGTAGACTGCAAACAACCCATGCCGTTTGGTATAAGCAGGTTCAAACATTTTTATATGGACAGGCTGCTACGATGCGAGATGTTCATATTTTCATTTATCTCGCTTTATTTATTTTCATTCTTCTTGCCGTACTGATTCTATATAAAAACATACAAATGCTTATTTTTGATCAAAACTATATGAGATCTTTAGGAGTACAAGTTCGATATACTGAAATGCTTTTTGTATTCCTCACTTGTCTTGCTGTAGTTGTAGGGATAAGAAGTGTTGGTGTAGTCATGATGGCGGGCATGTTAATTGCCCCAGCATTAACAGCGCGTTGTATTGCCAAGAGTTTGAAGCAAATGTTTTTATTTGCTGCTTTATTTGGAGGGGTGTCTGGATTTTTAGGTAATTATTTATCAGTTTCTGTTCCTGAACTTTTCCCCGGAACAAGATTTGTCTTACCAACAGGTCCCATGATATTAATTATTGCTTCAGTATTGTGTTTTGCATTTTTGATATTTTCACCACCTAATGGTTTACTATGGAAAAAATTAAGTCGTAAAAAAATAAAAAGTAAAATATTGCTAGATGAAACTCTCAAATTTATATATTCTAGACCTGGTAAATTGGCTAGTATTTTTCAAATAAAAGAAGAGTTGAGTATTTCGTTTTTACGAGCATACTTCATATTGTGGATTCTTTTTACAAAACGGTTTTTGATGTTAAAAAATGGTTCTTGTTGTCTAACTAAAAGAGGGAGTAAAAAAGCAATAGATATCTTTAAATGTCATAGATTATGGGGGCTTTATCTTATTGATTTTGAGAATGATTGTCGTTACTCGTCATTATATGACCTGACGCCTGAATTATTAAAAGATCTGCAAGAATTTGAACATGTTAAATATAATCATGGTGAAAAATGATGTTGGGTTTGCATCTTAATCCTTATAAAAACTGTGATTTTTTCGAGTTTTTTTCAGTATTATCTACAAGAGTTTTAGGGTTGATAACTGGCCAAATAGGATTGGCAGATCTTGTTTCTGATGAAATTCAATTGTTGGTTTTACTAGGGCTTTGCTTTTCTTCTGCTTTCCTTGGAGTCTTTCTTGTGTTAAAACGGATGACAATGATGGCTAATGCTATATGTCACACGATACTTCTTGGTATAGTTCTTGCTGTTCTTGTATTAAGTCCATTTTTTAATTTTCAAGCCTCGTCAAATTCAATTTTATCAATGAAAATACTACTAATGTCATCTCTTTGCACTGCCTTGCTAACGACATTTTTAATGGAGTTTTTTAAACAAACTGTAAAAGTCCAGGAAGATGCAAGTATTGGGATTGTTTTTACATTTTTATTTGCAGTAGGTGTTGTTTTAGTTACTTTATTCACTAAGAATATTCATATTGGCACGGAAGCAATAATGGGAAATATCGATGCTCTTGATGTAGATGACTTACAAATTGTTTTATTTGTATCTTTAATGAATTTTTCATTTTTTACTGTTTTCTACAAAAGATTCACTTCAGTAACTTTTGATCCTCTATTTTCTAGTTCGATAGGAATATCAGTTTCATTTTATAATTATATGATAATGGTGCTTACCTCGGCTACATGTATAGCTGCTTTTAGGGCTGTGGGTGTTTTGCTCGTTCTAATGTTCTTTGTTGCACCACCTCTTATGTCTAGAATGTTAACAAACAATCTTAGATCAATCATTTGCTTGAGCTTTATTTTGCCAGCTATAGGTTCATTTATAACTATTTCGTTATCTAGACATTTTTTGACTGTTTATCAGGTACCGATATCTACATCGGGTCTTCTTGTGACTGTCTTTTTTGTGATGTATCTACTATTGTTATTGCTTTCTCCTAAAAATGGTCTATTTACAAACTTTCTAGCTAAAAGTCTTCCAATCAAAGTCATTGATTAGCGTTGACGAATACATTTGACTTAATGTAATGTTATTAAGAATTAAGTTGTTTTTTTTTAATTTAACAATAATTTGTCGAACGATGAAAAATAAAAAAAAAAGCCTTTCGATCTTAGGAAGTACCGGTTCTATAGGTCGCAGCACTCTCGATGTGGTTTCTAATAATAGAGATTTGTATTCTGTTGAGGTACTGGCAGCAGGTTCTAATATTGATCTTTTAGAAAAACAAGTAAGCCTATTTTCCCCTAAACTAGTAGCTATATTCGATAAGAGTAAATATTCCGAATTAAAACAACGAATACCTAACGTTCCAGTTGTTTGTGGTATGGAAGGGCTTATCGAGGCGGCTTCCTACCCAAGTTCTGATATGGTTGTGTCTGCAATAACAGGTGCAATAGGTATTCGACCAACGATAGCGGCCATAAATGCAGGTAAAGATATAGCTTTGGCTAATAAAGAGGTTCTTGTTGCAGCCGGAGAACTTGTAATGAATCTTGCTAAAAATAAGGGGGTAAAGATCCTTCCTGTAGATAGCGAGCATAGCGCGATTTTTCAATGTATTGGGTCTTCTTCTGATAATCAGATCTCTAGAATAATCTTAACCGCTTCTGGCGGGCCTTTTTTTAAGCTTTCTAAAGAAGAGATGAGGACAATTACAGTCGAAAATGCACTTAAACATCCTACTTGGTCTATGGGTGCGAAAATTACCATCGATAGCTCAACCCTAATGAATAAAGGGTTAGAGGTAATAGAAGCTCATCATCTTTTTAACATCCCGGTAGATCAGATTGATGTTATAATTCATCCACAAAGCATAATACATAGTATGGTTGAATTCATTGATGGTTCTATGCTAAGCCAAATGTCTGAACCTTCAATGCATGTTCCAATACAAGTAGCTTTGAGTTATCCTTATCGATATAAGGGATTATTAAAACCTTTTGATTTTTCTAAACATCACTCTTTAGAATTTATTGAGTTAGAAAAAGGGAAATTTATTTGCCTTGATTTAGCCTATGAGGCATTAAAACAAAAAGGCAGCTTAGCCTGCTTTTTGAATGCAGCAAATGAAGTGCTTGTGGAAAGATTTTTGAATAGACAGATAAGTTGGCTCGATATCTCGACCAAGCTTGAAAAATTATGCAGCAGTCATAAATTAATACATAATTTAGATTTAGATGCAGTTTTTGAAATAGATGCTGATGCTAGAGAGCAGGCGCAAGAAATTTAACCTAAGGTTCCTTATTTATGATATTCAGTATCTTATATTTAGTCCTAGCGGCACTGGCCTTAGGCTTCCTTATTTTTATCCACGAATTGGGTCACTATTTTGTGGCAAAAAAAGAAGGGATGATAGTTGAGGTGTTTGCCATAGGATTTGGTAAACCTATTTATTCTTGGAATAGAAATGGTGTTAAGTGGCAGATCTGTTGGCTTCCCTTCGGTGGTTATGTTAAAATTGCAGGTATGGAAAAAAAAGGTGATTTGGAGCCTTATCAGATAGAAAATGGCTTTTTCTCTAAATCTCCTATAGCTAGAATAAGGGTTGCCGTTGCAGGTCCATTAGTCAATATTTTTACAGCTATCATTCTCTTTGTAGCGATTTGGATGTCTGGAGGTAGATATAAGCCCTTTTCTGAATATACGCACTTAATAGGATGGGTCGACACATCCTCTCAAGCTTTTGAAATGGGTATTCGTCCAGGAGATGAGATCAATAAAATTAATGGAAGACCTTTTTCAGGTTTTAACGATTTAATCTATTCGGCTTTTTTAGATTCTGCTCCCCCTAAGCTTGAAGGTGTAGATATTAACTATTTGCAGGGCAGTAAAAAACCTTTCGCTTTTGAGCTTGATGCAGGAAAAAATTTAGAAGGAATGACAAAAGCTAAGGCTACAGTGGGACTGATGAGTCCTGCCAGCTATTTAGTCTATGATTCATTTGGAGGTACGAACCCTATTGAGGGCTCACCTCTAAAAAATGTTGGACTGCAGGATAATGATAGGATTATTTGGGTAGATGGGAATTTGATATTTTCTCAAAAACAACTAGTTAATGTAGTTAATGAACCAAAGTCTCTTCTTACCATCGTCCGTAATGGACAAGTTTATGTGGTAAAAGTTCCTAGAGTGCAGATATCGGATCTACGTTTGAATGAAAGTCAAAAAGTTGAAATTAAAGATTGGTTTTTTGCTTCAGGTATAAATGGTGATATTAGTAGTCACTTCTTTCTACCTTACGAAATATCTGCAGATGGAATTGTAAATCAGCCTTTACAATATTTAGATGAAAATTTAAATCAAGTCACACATGAACAAGAAGCTAAAGCCCTTTGTGAAAATTGTTTACAGCAAGGTGATAAAGTAATTGCTATTGATGGTATATCCATTAAAGGAGCTGTTGATTTAACAATAAATATTCAACATAAACGTATCCAAATCATTGTTCAAAGAGGTGAAAATTACCCACCTATAGCTTGGAAACAGGCAGACCAAACATTCTTTAAAAATGTAGATTTTAAGGGAATAGACGTTCTTTCTTCATCAATCGGTACAGAAAAAAGACTGCAATCAGAAGGTAATTTATGCCTTTTAGCACCTGTTGAACCTAAAACAATAGCCGAATATCCGCTACCCCAGGCCACAAGAGATCAAATTGCAAGGGAATATCTGGAACAAAAGAACCAAATAGAAAAAATCAAAGACCCACAGCAAAGAGATGAAGCATTAAAGGTTTTAGAAGAAAACCAAAATAAGCTGGTACTAGGAATACAACTTCATGACAGGCCTGTAGTTTACAACCCATCTCCTATAAGATTGTTTTATAACGCCTTAGATGAGACATGGAGAACTGTAAAAGCTCTTTTTACTGGCTACTTGAGTCCTAAATATATGTCAGGACCTGTTGGTATTGTTCAAGCTATACATCATGGATGGTCGACAGGTATTAACGAGGCTATGTATTGGATCGCAATAATTAGTTTAAATTTAGGAATACTGAATTTATTGCCTATTCCAGTTCTTGATGGTGGGCATATATGTATTTCCATATGGGAGTCTGTAACTAAAAAGAGATTAAAGGCAAAAACGATGGAAAGGTTAATAATACCTTTTATTGTTTTAATGCTTTTATTCTTTTTATATGCAACTTATAACGATATTATAAGATTGATTTCGAAGTTTTTTTAATTCTAGACAGCCCTTGTAAAAGGGCTGCCTTATTTTTTTATTTTTCCTGTAATTTTTTTAACGTGGCTAGAAGTAGCTCCTTGATCCCTTCTTGATTAAGATAGCGTGGATCGGTCATTATTCTATTAGCCTCAAATTCTATTATAAGACCTATTTGTTGCAGATAAACCAATTTGCGAATTTCATTTCGAGTTTGGGTTGATATTGAAGAATGATAAAACAGTTTATCTATTTTTTGTTTTTTATCCTTAGAGTCAGATAAAATCAAAGCCAGCATCGAATTATAATCAGCTTGTTCATTGGGTGGTACAGTTATTTGACTAGAATTTCCAAAAACTTTTCTTAGAATTTCTTCAGAAGTAAATATCTTTTGAATAGCCAAAAGATTTTCATTTAAAGCTTTTTTTCCAGATTCTATAGGATCTAGTTTTAACATTTCATTTATGGATCTATTTGATTCCATTATAGATTTATATAGCTCAGTACGTATTAAATCGATCTCTCTTTCGGGTATTGTATTTAGTAAAAGAGTGATACTAGTTCCCGTTTTACATTTTTTTATCTGTTCACTGATTTGGCAAAAAATGATTGTATCTCTGGTAGTTGCATCTTTTTTTGTAGAAATGAATTCGCAATCTGCAGATGCCATTGTTTTTTCTGGCTGTTCTGTGGATATAGAAATTATTTGCTGAAAATTTGAAATTAAAAGGTCTAAAACTTCTGGAAGCTCTTTGCTTGAAAGTTCCTCGCAAGTTCTATTAATTTCATGAGAATAGATATTTAAGCTTACGAGTTCTCTAATTTGATTCCTAACATTTCTAAAATCCTTGTGATAGAAAATGTTATGGACTTTTACCATGTTAATAGGAATTTCATAAAATGTTTGTATAAGTTCATCATATATCTCACGTTCTTTATCATTTTCAAAATGAAGAGTATCGAATGAGCGGTCGTAGTAAAGTTGAAGTTCCGTATTGTTAGCAAAGGTTTTCAAAAGAGTTTCTAGTTTTTTATCAAGAATATCTCTTCCATTTTTTTGTAACAGGTCTTGGGAGAGCATTTTTTTGATTCTGCTTGTGGATTTAGCTTTTTGAAGCATTTGATTTGTGATTAAATTGCGAAGTTCTTCAGGAAGAGTTCGCATGTATTCAGAAATCTGTTCTTTCGTTTTTAATGTAGATATTGTTTTCTTTGCTTCTATTAGTAAGCCTAATTTAAATTCAGTTAGGTCTTCGTCTTTTAGGTGAGACAATGTCAACTCTTTAGATTTGTAAATCTTTTTTTTATCAATTTCCCTAGCAGGTGAAGCCATTAATCTGGTTGCTTCAAGATGAGATTTAAAATATTCAATTTGCAACTCTTTGGATTTAATAATTTTGTCGATGATTTCTACTCTTTCTGTAAATAGTATGTTTTCAATGAGTAGTTCAAGCTGTTCTGATATGAAATTGAAATACGATACTTGACATAGTTGATCTTTTACTGGTTTAAATTCTGATGTTTTGAATATGGTTTCAATTGCTTTCAAATTCATAGGAGTTTCATAAATATGAGAAATCAGCTTCTGAAATAAATCCCTTTCTTTTTTAGTGCTGCAAGATAATTGATGTGGGGAATATCCATAGCGGTTTTGTATTTTTTCAGATTTATCAAAAACTTTCTTTAGAATATGGAAGTTCCCATTTACAAGTCTGAAACCTTTTTCTATTGGATCATGAACGAGAAGATGCTTAATTTCGTAAGATGAGCTAGCCGATTCACTGGCTTTTTGTTCAATTTCGGAAAATAGTGATTGAGGAAGTGTTTTGATATACTCAATGAATGCTTTTTTATTTTGTGTCGAAGCAGCTATTTGTCTGCAATCTCTAAGAAGGTAGTATTCTCCCTGAGTAATTTGCAGCTGTGTGAAGATAATTTGGTCTGTGCTTGTTTGGCTTTTCCTGCTTCCCTGCAATACGAGAGGAAGAGGTGTTGATAATTCTTGCCAAAGTGCTTCACGGATGTGATTAGTTTCCTCCATATCACCAGGAATAGTGATTGATATGGCTTGTTCATCCAATTTCGGCATTTTCGTGTAGTGTAGCATGTACGCGGAATGTAGTTTTTTTTGAAATTCATTTTTAGAAAGCCTTTGAACTACACTATCATTACA
>VGMB01000032.1 GCA_016866585.1 Chlamydiota bacterium | reverse complement strand
TCTGTTGATCAACTGCAGGAAGTCCTTGATGCATCTCAGCCTGCACAAATCAAGGCTCTGGCCATATCACAGGAGAACAACGCTGTTAAGGTTAGAGACACGCTATCAGTGCGTCTTAATAGAGAGCTCGATGCTATGCACTGCAGACAAGATAAGAGTGGTTCTTGTTTTGTAGATGCTAGAGAGCTTCATGTTTGGGCAACAGGATTCGGTGATAATCTCCACCAAGGCAATGTTTCTGAATTTGGTTTTGGATTCCAAGATAACACTGGCGGATTCAGTGCTGGAGCTGACTATCATTTTGCCGATGTTATGTATGTGGGAGCTTTAGGTGCTTATACTAGCTCTGATGTAAGTTGGACTCATGGTCTTGGATCTGAAGATATAACCTCAGGATATGCTGGACTTTATGTTTCAGCTCTAAGCAAGACTTTCTTCGGTACTGTTGCCGTGCTCGGAGGATGGAGTGACTATAGTGGCTTTAGAAAGATTAAGCTCCCTGTACAAGACTATAGAGCTTACAATAGCCATTCAGGCTCACAGATACTTACTCACGCTGACACAGGCGTTAATTTTGGTATAGCTGGTTTTACTATTAGACCTTTCGATTCTTTTAATTATATATCTCAAACAGAGAATGGTTATAGTGAAAAAGGTAAGAGCGGGTTTAATCTTAATGTTAAGTCTCAGAACTCTATCATGATCAGAAACGAGCTAGGTGTTAACTTTGCTGGCTGCTTTTGTGTTGTAGGTGGTCAGTGGACTGTATCGCCAAAAATCAGCTGGGTAAGAGAGGTGCGTGTTAAAGGTAAGACTATCCATGCAAGCTTCGATGAGAGTAACTGCTCCTCGTATACTTTTGATGGGTATTTTCCATCGCGTAGCTTATAGTATCTCCAGGGATCACGGTACAAGGTAATTTTATGGACGATCTAGTAACTGTTGGGCTTTACTATAATGGAGAGTTCCAAGGTAACTATAGCGACCATAGCTACGGTGGTCAAATCCGCGTTGGTTTCTAATTAATTCTTATAAGAGGAAGTTGCTGACGCTGCTTCCTCTTTTGTCTTTATAAGAGCATCAAAAACCTCTTTTAATTAAAAAGAAAAGAAGATATCTCAAGCAGTATTAACTTTTATTAATCAGTTAGGTTTTTTTATGAATAGCGAAAATAAGATTTTAGAAGATCTGTTGAATGATTTGTACGACAATAGGATATCGCTAAACTTAAAAATGCCTTTTATTGAACACATAAATTTATGTCTACGGTATGCTAAAAAAATCAAAGGGATGATGTCGAAAAATGATTTTGTGTCTCTTGTTGGCATGGTGTTGTTTCACGATACGATTATGGTTTATCCTAACATGGATTTGGCTGAAGAGCTTTATACTAGATTGAAACATTTTCATATTTCCAAAGAAGATGTTATAGCGTCCTCTTTTAAAAATACCAGAGACAAATTCGGTGGAAATGATTGGAGTAAGCTAGTTCCCTTATATGTAGATAAACTAGTAGTGCACCAATCAGAGATTTGTATCATCAGTGCTCTAGTATGTTGGATATGTCACGTTATATTTTGTGTAAAAAGTGATAACCTAGAATATTTGGATAACCTTGATATTATGTATAAATCATTACACAGCAAACTAAACTTAGATGCATATCGTTACCGACTTATTATTCAAGATTTGCTTTTAGATTTCGATTTTCAACTTAGTTTCATAAGGCTTGTCATGTCAAAAAAACAGAGTATAAAGCTACCTGATAATCTTTTTTAATGTTTTTGAAAGGACAAGACGCAGAGATTCGTATCATGCATTTTATATCCAAGTTGCATTCCTTTTGCATCAAAACCAAGTATTACGTTGTTTTTACCGAAATTTTTAAATAGCGATGCTAGTATGTTATATTCTATAAGATGTTTAATGTAAATCTGTTGGATGACGTCCATATCTGTCTGCTTGTATATCTTTTCATATAAAGGAGCTCTAGATTTGAGCTGCGTTTCAAAGTTTTTTTTTGTTTTAAAAGTCTTATAGCATTTTTCTAAATCAAAATTTTTGAATAAGTCCTCTAGCAGTTTTGTGTATCCATCAAGGGAAAGCTCTTTGGAAAGCAAATCACTCATTAGATCTACTGTGAAGTGGTTTGTATTTAAAAAAGATGAAAGTTCCGTTTCTATTTTTTTTTGACTTGATATACAAAGCTTTTTAAATTCTGTGAAATCTTTTACATTTGCAGCTTTAATTTGGTCGGGATTTAAGCCCATCGAATCACCAATAATAAAATGAAAATAAAAGTTCTCTTGATCAGGGAGAAAGATATTTATCAGATCTTTTGTAGAACGTAAGGCTTTTTGAGCTACAAGGCCTATACCATCATTTAATTTTTCAAATGTATAGTTGAGCTTCGTCGGATCATAGCTCCAGTCGGGGCAAACTGGAAGTATGAAGTCTATACGTTGTTTTGTCGATATCATTTTACAAAATTCGACTAGATCATGGTAGCTGTAATTCGGAAGTCCTGAAAAATGAATTCGTTGGATTTTTTTTAAGATCGTATTTAATTCTTCACTAAGTTTTTCATCCAGAGTTACTGAAATAAGACCTTTCTTGATTTTAATAAGAAACTCTAAACTCACATGATTTCCATGTAAGGAAGGCATGTTGTTTACTTCAATAATTTGTTTGTTGTTTTGTGATTTAACTGTAAAATTGAACCCAAATTCCCTTGAAAGTTCCTCCCAAGCACTAAGGTATCTTGGTGATGAGCCTGAGTGTAAATAGCCGTTTTCTTTGAGCCATAGATGCTTTTTTCTTTTCGATATCTGGTTGGTATTTTTATAATCTATGTATGATATGTATTTTTTCATAATTTTTTTATGATATAGACCATCCTCCATCAATATTGATCTCTTGTCCTGTTATATAGTCGCCTTCTTCTGAAATCAAAAAATGAGCAAGTGCAGCGATCTCATGAGGTTCTGCGGTTTTGTTTAATAGGACTTTAGATTTTCTTTTTAAGTCGGCTTCAGATCCTCTAGGGATGTATTTGTACAAAAGCTCTGTCTCTATAAGGCCTGGTACGACTGTATTAATACAGATATCATGAGAGCCAAGTTCTATTGCTAAAGATCTTGTTAAACCAAAAAGAGCGCTTTTGGCGCTAGAGTAGCTGATCCTGTTTTCCATTCCGTATGCGGCAATACTAGATATATTAATTATCTTTCCCTTCTTTAATTTTTTCATGCCAGGAATGCAACGTTGAATGATTTGTACAGATGTTCTTACACACAGATCATATGTTTTTATAAGTTCATCAAGCTTTACGTTCTCTATATTTGATGGGTAGACTGTGGCGACATTGTTTACGATTGCGTAGATCTCAAATTTTTCTGTTATGCTAGTTAAAATTTTATCTGTCTCTGAGATCGATTCTAGATTGCCTATGTAAAGTGTTCCAGGAAAAGAGGGGCTTTCATTTCTAGCTATACCTATAACGTTATAACCTTGTTGAAATAGTTTTTTGCTAATTGCAAGTCCTATCCCTTTAGTAGCTCCCGTAATAAGGACGTTTTTCATTTTAATTCCTAGATTATTTTCTAGATATAATAGGGTTGATTTTATACTACAATTTTTTTTGTTAATTTTTTTTGAAAAACTTGACATTGTGATTCTTTATTAAGTATAAATGTTGGCTAATTCACTCATATTTGGTTTTTTCATGATCAAAAGTATGACGGCTTATGGCCGTAGTTCCAGAACCACACCCTTCGGACGATGGAATGTGGAGCTACATTCTGTTAATAGGAAGTTTCTAGATATTACTGTTCAACTCCCAAGAGATTATTTAATGTTCGATATCGACATACGTAAAGTAATATCTTCAGATATTCAAAGGGGACAAGTCACTGTAAAAGTGTCTTTGGTTCAAGATGGGATTACTCAAGAGACTATTAAAAGACAGGTGGAACAACTTAAATCTGTCAAAATGTTCTTTGAAAGTGTTGCTGGGGATCTTGGTCTAGACGTATCTAAAGAGCTCACTCTTTCTTTTCTTATGGATCAAAAAAATATTATTAACACTTCAGATCTAGACCAAAAAGAAGATCTTATTAAAAATGATTTGATTTCTGTTGTTAAAGAAGCTTTTATGATGTACATGCAGATGAAAGAAGTGGAAGGTAAAGCACTATCTGCAGAGATCGCTAGAATACTACAGATTTTGAAAAACAACCTATTTGAAATAGAGAAACTAGCTCCTCAGGCCAGTGAGCAGTATAAAAAGAAATTGCTCGACAAAATTGCTGAGGTCAAAGAGCTAGATCCTTCAGACCAAGATAAGATCCTTAGAGAAGTCATGATATATGCAGAGAAAATTGATATATCAGAAGAGGTTGCAAGGCTTAATTCGCACTTTGATCAATTTGCAACGTTTCTTTCTACTAAAGACAAAAGCATAGGTCGCAATATGGACTTCCTTTTGCAAGAAATGAATCGTGAGATAAATACGATTTGCTCTAAGTCAGATATGCATGAGCTGTCATGTATAGCCGTCAGAATGAAAGGTGAACTCGAAAAAATAAGAGAACAAGCTCAAAATATAGAATAATATGACACAAAAAGTACTTGGCAATCTCGCTCAAGGTTTGGTTTTTATTGTTAGTGCCCCAGCGGGTACAGGAAAGACAACTCTCACGCGTATGCTTACTACTGAATTTGATTGTGTCGAAGAGAGTGTCTCTTGTACCACAAGAAGACCTAGAATTGGAGAGATTCCCGGCGTAGATTATCACTTTCTTACTCAACAAGAGTTTGATCAAAAGGTAACAGAGGATGACTTTCTCGAGCATGCTGAGGTGTTTGGTTTTTGCTATGGAACCTCTCGTCAATATGTTAAAGATGCTCAAGATCTGGGTAAGCATGTAGTCCTTGTGATAGATACTCAGGGGGCTATGATCCTCAAAGATCAGGGTTTTCAAGCTGTTTTTATATTTATTTCTCCTCCATCGATCGAGGAATTGAAGCAAAGATTGATAAATAGAAATACCGAGGATGTCAAGACGATAGAAAAGAGATTGTCTTGGGCCGAAGGTGAAATGAAGATGTCTTCGAAATATGACTATGTCATCATCAATCAAGATTTGGATACAGCGTACCAAGTATTGAGAAGTATAGTTATTGCAGAAGAACATAGACAAATTAATGTACATGTATAGGAGAAGATTCATATGTTTATAAAAGATAATTTAACTCATGAGAAGTTAAGAGGGATTTTTAAAAACAACTTCGAATTAGCAAATTATGCTATTCGTCTCGGAACCTATTTCATACGTTCAGGTCATGAACTCACTCTTGATGGTCTATTAGAAGAAGTGAGAAAAAATCCTTCTGAGGCTTACCTTGAAGAATTGCAAAAAATGGATAGGGAAGACGAAGAGGATTAATAGTATTTATGCAAGAAAAAGTGCTTATAACAGCGGCATTACCCTATGCTAATGGTCCCTTACATTTCGGTCATATAGCAGGAGCTTATCTTCCAGGGGATTGTTACGCAAGATATCAGAGACTCAAGGGTAGTGATGTCCTTTATATCTGTGGGTCTGATGAGTACGGTGTTGCGATAACATTAAGCGCTGATATGGCGGGAAGGACTCCAAAAGAGCACGTTGACATATTTCATAAGATCAATAAAGATTTTTTTGATAAGTTGAATATATCTTTTGATCACTATTCCCGAACCACATGGGAAGGTCATGTTCAAGTTGTTCAGGAGTTTTTCTTAGATCTTCTTAATAATGGATATATTGAGAAAAAAGAAACCCTTCAGCTCTACTCTGAAGCTGAAAATCGGTTCCTTGCTGATAGATATGTAGTCGGAGTTTGTCCAAAATGTGGTTTTGACAAGGCTAGGGGAGATGAGTGTCAATCTTGTGGAGCGAGTTACGAGGCTACAGATCTTATCGATCCTAAGTCAAAGCTAACATCCTCAAAGCTTGTAAAAAAAGCAACAACGCACTGGTTTTTGCGGTTTGATAAATTCAAAGAGGAATTAGCCTCCTGGATCGAAAAAAAACAATGGAAGCCTAACGTAATAAATTTTGCCAAGGCTTATATAGACGATCTTAAGCCAAGAGCTATTACTCGTGACTCTGAGTGGGGAGTTCCTGTGCCTCTTCCTGAAGCTGAAGGTAAGGTGCTCTACGTTTGGTTCGATGCTCCGATTGGCTATATTTCTGCAACCAAACATTGGGCTCAGCAGGCTGGAAATCCTGATAGTTGGAAGTCGTACTGGGAAGATCCTAGCACAAGACTTGTTCAGTTTATCGGCAAGGATAATATCCCATTCCATGCTGTTTTCTTTCCAGCGATGACTATGGGACAAAATAAACCTCTTAAGCTTGTCGATGATTTGCCTGCTAACGAGTTTTATAATTTAGAGGGCAGACAGTTTAGCAAGTCTGATGGCTGGTACATTGATCTGGAGACTTTTTTCAATAAGTATACAACTGACCAAATACGCTATGCTATAGCCTCAAATGCCCCTGAAAGTCAAGATTCTGAATTTACTTGGAAAGACTTTCAGATGAGATGTAATGCAGAGTTGCTTGGTAAGTATGGTAATCTCGTAAATAGAGTTCTTGTGTTTGCACAGCAACAATGTTCGGGCGTAATTCCAAAACCAGAGAAGCTAGAGCAAGTAGATTTGGATTTCTTAAGCAAGATATCGGAGATAGCAAAAGAAGCTGCCCTTGCTTATGAGTCATATCATTTAAGAAAAGCCTCTCAGCTTGTCATGGAGTTAGCTCAAGCAGGTAATGCTTACTTTGACTGTAAAAAGCCATGGATTGCAGCTAAGGCTGAAGAAAAAAGACCAGAGATGTTATCAACGATTTTCTGCTGTTTAGAAGCTATAAAAACGTTGGCTCTTATTTCTTCTCCCATTCTTCCAAGTTCGTCTGAGAAGATTTGGAAGTTACTAGGCTTTCAAGATGTATTGGCAAGTCATAGCTGGTCTGATGTTCTTACAAATAGAATACAGTCTGGTATTATCCTTCCAAAGCCAGAGATCCTTTTCACAAAAATTGAAGATGAACAGGTTCAAAAAGAAGAGGATGGTATGAAAGCTTTAGCGGAATCTGCAAAGAAAAATGCTGAACCTAGTTATCTGCCTTTAAAGCCTGAAGTATCATTCGATGACGTTAAAAAAATTGATCTTCGTGTGGCTAAGATCCTTCATGTAGAAAGAGTGCCTAAGAGTAAAAAGCTATTAAAACTCTCCGTAGATCTTGGTTTTGAAAAGCGTACTATCGTTGCTGGAATAGGGGAGAAGATGGAAGACATTTCTGCTCTTGTTGGTAAGAAGATACTCGTTGTAGCCAATCTTAAGCCTGCGCTCCTCATGGGTGTAGAGAGTCAAGGTATGGTGCTTGCAGGGCTACATGATGCTCAGTTTGAACTGGCAGATTTTGTATTATCACCAGTTGGTACTAACGTGAGCTAGTTGTTTTCTTGAAGGTGGACTTGTGTTCACCTTCTTATTTATTTAATTCCGTCTGTAAAATTTCTTCGATTCTATCTTTTAGTCCTGTATGCCTCTTTTTTACTTCTTCATTACGAACGGCAATTGCAAGAGCCTTTTTTGTACCAATAAGAATGACAAGTTTTTTTCCTCTGGTAATCCCTGTGTAGAGCAGATTTCTGTTAAGCAATTTAAAGTGTGATGTGTGGATCGGTATTATGATACAAGGACATTCACTTCCTTGGTATTTATGGATAGATACTGCATAGGCTAATACAAGCTCATCAAGCTCATGGAACTCATAAGGAACAAGCTTGCCATCGAAAGATACTTTCATCGATTGTTCGCTAAGATCAATTTCCATGATCCTTCCAACATCTCCGTTAAAAACTTCTTTCTGGTAGTTGTTTCTAATTTGCATTACTTTATCATTCACATGAAATGATCTTCCCATCCTTATCAGAGGATTAGGATTGGGATTCATTTTTTGTTGCAGGACGTTATTTAGATTTTCTCCTCCGATAACCCCTTTCTTCATTGGAGATAAAACCTGGATTTCTTCAAACCTATGAAACCTATATTTTTTAGGAATGCTTTCAGATACATGCTCTACGATCGTCTCTAATATCTCTTCGGGTGTCTCTTTTTCTATAAATATGAAGTCACTTCTGGGGCTTGGAAATGTATCAGGGAACTGACCTTGGTTCACTCTATGTGCATTAACGATGATCTTAGAATGTGCTGCTTGTCGGAATATTTTTTTAAGACAACTAACTGGGAGTCGTTGTGATGCAATCATGTCTTTTAAAACATTTCCTGCCCCAACGCTTGGTAGCTGATCTATATCTCCAATAAAGATCACACGCGCTTCCGAAGGGATAGCCTTTAGCAGGTTGTACATCAGAAGGGTGTCTATCATGCTAGACTCATCAACGAGAATAAGGTCACATTTTAATGGGTTATCTTTATTTCTTTTGAATTTGCCCGTACCAAAGTCCATTTCTAATAAACTGTGAATAGTAAAGGCCTTCTTATGGGTGATCTCGGTCATTCTCTTTGCAGCGCGACCTGTCGGTGCGGCCAGTAAAATATTTGATGATATTTTCTCTGACACTCTGAGGATAGCTTTTGTGATAGTGCTTTTTCCTGTACCTGGGCCACCTGTGATAATCAAAGCCTTCTTGCGTAGACCTTGGCTTACAGCCTCCACTTGCTCTTCTGCCAGTTGTATATTAAGCTTTTGCTGCGCCCATTCTAAAGCTTTTTCTGTGTGTACGTCTCTTAGTCTGCAAGGCGATTGCATAATCCGTGCAAGCTCCCTTGCGATTCCAAGTTCTGCTAAGTAGAACGGCTTTACCCATATGAGATCCTCATTACGCATCAGGGTGCCATTTTTAACTAATGCCTCGATCCTTTCTGCTATTAAATCTGATGGTGCTTGTAAAAGCTCTGCTGCTTGTGCAGTAAGATCGGATTCCGGGAAACATGTATGCCCTTCGTTACTGAGCTCCCACAAAAAGTGCTCTATACCGGCATCGATCCTTAAAGGGGATATGTTATCTATACCCATGCCTCTTGCGATACCATCAGCGATTTTAAATCCAATGCCAAAGATCTCCTTGGCAAGAGCGTAGGGATTTTCCCTAACCTTGACAATACTGTTATCTCCATACGCCTTGTAGATTTTTTGAGCATAAGCAGCACTCACTCCGTGACCTCGTAAAAAGACCATGACATTACGTATTGCTTTCTGTTCTTGCCAACAGGAGGTGATCTTATCTATTCTTTTGTCTCCAAGACCGGGAACTTCACATAGTTTTTCTGGGTTTTCATCGATGATTTTTAGAGAGTCAACACCGAAGGTCTTAACGATACGTTCTGCATACACAGGACCTATTCCCTTGATCATTCCTGACTCTAGATATTTTCTTATCCCTAAAACATCAGAAGGGGCTTGTGTTTCAAAGCTGTTTATTTCAAACTGCCTCCCATGTTGTGGATGAGATTTCCATTTGCCAACGCATCGTAATGTCTCCCCAGGTTGTACCGAAGGGAGATTTCCAACGACTGTTGTTAAGTCTTTTTGAGATGGAATTCTAAATCTAGCAACAGTAAATCCAGTTTCAGATTCGGTAAAAACGATGTTTTCTATGTATCCAACAAGTGTTTCCATATCTTTATTAAGCCTGTAAAATTCACATTTATGATCTGTCACATAGTCTATCTTTGCAAATGTTTTCCTACTGCATTATGGTGATTTTCATTTTTTTTTATTTTTTTAAGTATTTGATTTGCAGAAAATCTATCTTGTTTTGTATATTTATACCTTCGATACGCCGGATTAGCTCAGCGGTAGAGCAGCGGACTGTTAATCCGTTGGTCGCAAGTTCGAATCTTGCATCCGGCGTACAGCGTATAAAGCCACTTATAGATTTATCTGTAAGTGGCTTTATCGTTTCTATAGGAAAAAATCCATCTTTGCAATCCCCACAAGCTGTTTATATATATTTTTTAAAAATAGCATCTTTTTTTAACCCATACTGAATTGGTAAAAGTTCTGATCCTAAAGATTTTAGGAATTACTTTTTTAGTTTTTTTTACATCTTTACGATATCTTTATGCAACTGAGCTATAATTTAAACAAAACTTCAGTTTATTTTATTATCCGCATCTTTTGGGGGGATGAGGCGCAAAAAATGTATATAAGGTGTTATGACTAGCAATATTCCTTCAAAATTATCAACAACTCAAGTAAGTACATTTCAAGTGAACGAGCAAGACTTGAGTCATCAAAATACTCTCTCAATTGATAACTTTTTTTTAGTAAGGAAAGTTGGTCAATATAACGCAATGACTATATTTGATTTCCTAACAGATAAAGAAAAATTCAATAGTTTATTTACCCATAAGGTAGGGGCTATATTTTTTATGAATTATACAGAAGGGGCGATCAATCAACTTAGAGGTAAGGCAACAAAAATTAAAAAAGAAATACCTAGTCTAAGAGATTTTCTTTTTCCTTCTACAGCTTATAATCCAAATTTGGCAGAGTGCTTTGCAATAAAAAATCAAGCACGAATTGAAAGTGGTAAGTTCATTCAAGATATACAAAATGCAGAATGTAGTCCTCAAGTCAAAACTGAGTGCGTAGATGGTATTTTGCAATCGAGAGTCGTTTTGGGAGGAGCAAATCCTTGTTTTTTACTACGCTTAGAACAACTCAAAAAAATCATAAATGATCATGAATCGAGCCCAGGTTATTATCCATATCTCGATGGCGCTTTTATTCCCCCAGATTTGTATTTTATCCCATTACAAGAGTTGGTCGTAGATTGTTTAAATAATAGAGACTATGATTTAGCTGAAAAAATAGTGCATAAGATAACTCCCAGAATCGGTGGTCGCTATAATGATTCTTACAGCCATGCATGTAAACATCTTGCAAAGGAGTACTGTGCTCATGGATTAATTCAGAAGGGACTAGAGTCTTTTCAAAAAGCTAATATATACGCTCCAGAAAAGCGTTATAAGTATAAATGTCTTTTTGAGGGATGTTTTTTAGGTAATCACATGAAGGAAGCTTTAGAATTAAGACGGATGTTTATAGATAAGGCGGCAGACGATGAATACGAATTAGAGTATATTATTCCATCGAGCTTTGCAGAAGCTAAAGCAAATATGTCCGATTCTCAGTATTTTACTTTATTAAAAGCTGCTGTATCGTCAGAGTTTCCAGATGATTTGAATTTTTGTTTGAACTTGTTTGGTCAAACACGGTTGGCAAATGCCGTCTATAAGCGTATGTGGGTCGTTTGCGGAGAACCAAAAGATTTAGGACATAGGTTCGGAG
>VGMB01000031.1 GCA_016866585.1 Chlamydiota bacterium | reverse complement strand
CTTTTCTTTCTGCTTGAAAATTCCATTGTTGATTAAGTTGTAAAATTTGCCTTACTTTAAGGTTAGGATTTAATAACGCTTTTCCTAGAGTAGGTAAAAAACCGTTGCTATTTGAATCATAGGTTATTGTTCCTTCGAGTAGTTGCAGGTATGCAACCGTATATCCATCTATCTTTTCTAGGGTCAATTCATTGCTTGCATTAGGATTGCCAAGATAAAGTAGAGGTCTTCCTTGACGATCAATTCTATTGAACATTCTATGCAAATAATCAGGGTTTCTAACTTTTCTTGTTTCGTCAGCTGCAAAAAGTTTGCCTATGTAGCAACCTATCCCTAAAAAATCTAACATTGCTTCAGACATGGTCGATCTAGCATAAATATCTAACAAAATGTTAGCTCTCTTTCTTTCCTTATCAAGCTCGTAGCTTCTTCCTATTGCATCCATCCCTATTTGGGCAAGTGTACTTTTAATATTAAAAAAGACCTGATCTTGAGGAATTTGAAATCCTCTAAATGCCGGAGATATGTGATCTATAGAAACAGTAGCTACTGCATGTCTTTTGCCTTTTCTTTCAAATGAGAGTATTTTTCCATCTGGAGTTACAAGGTCGTATATATCAGAGATTAGGTAACTTTCCATGTTGCAGTCCCTTTAGTGTTGCTAATATTAATTCTTAAATTATGTGATTTGCAAAATAAAAAGAAGAGGGGAATTGGTTGTGTGGGAAAAATGTTTATAACTGATGCTGATTTTAAGAAAATTTGGGGATTTTTAGCATAGGTTTTTTATTTTTCAACACAAGAAATTTAATGTTTCTTGTTTTTTTAGCACCTTATTATAAGTAACTTAAGATGTTTCTGGTATTTTTCAAGCATGAGTTTTCGTTGATGTGTGGGAATTGTGTGTAAAAAATGTTGATAAGTTGTTAAAAACATAGAATTGGAATGTAGTAAGTTAGTTAAAAAGGCGTTATTTTTTATCTACGTTATCGAGTTATTTTGAGGATTTTATTCTTATTAATTTCTGCTGCATTTTGTATAAATTTATCAATCATCAGAGAATCGTTTTTGCATATTTAATCAAAGAGTTTTAACAAAAAAGTCACAAGATAGGGTAATTATGCAGGTAATTTTCATTGTCTAAGTGCTGATCCAGGTTAGAAATAAAAACTAATTTCTGATTTAAATTAAAAATGGATTTTAATCAATGCCGTATCGAAAGAAAATAAAATAAAGTTTATAACATCATGAAAATGAAGTATTAAGTATTTCTTGTGAAATAAATTTATGAGGCATAAAATCCCAAAAAATGATTTAGGATAAAAAATATATAAGGTTTAACTATGACGATTCCTCGAAGTTTTGGGACACACAGCGGAACGTTCCATGCAGATGAGGTAACAGCCTGCGCTCTTCTCTTGTTATTTGATTTTATTGATATTCAAAATGTATTCAGGACCAGAGATCTTTGTATTCTTGAAAAATGTCAGTACGTTTGCGATGTAGGAGGTATATATGATCCTCGATTGCTTAAATTTGACCATCATCAAGCAACATACCGTGGCGAGTTAAGTAGTGCTGGCATGATATGGTTGCATTTCAAAGAACAAAAAATTATCACAGATGAAGTCTATACCCATTTTAATAAGTTATTGATACATGGTATTGATGCTCACGATAACGGGCGAAGTGAAGCAGATCATGGAATATGTACATTTTCTAATGTAATAAGTAATTTTGTGCCTATTGAATATGATGCGTTAGAAAAAGATCAAGATGATGCTTTTTTACAGGCTGTCAAATTTACGCTGGGGCATCTAGACAGAATGCTAAAGAGATTTTCTTATGTTCAATCCTGTAAGCAGAAGGTTTTAGATGCTATGGCTCTTAAACAAAAGTACCTGTATTTTGATCAAGCTTTGCCTTGGATCGATACTTTTTTTGAGAATGGCGGGGAAAATCATCCAGCTCTTTTCGTTATAATGCCTTCTGGATCGCACTGGAAGCTTAGAGGAATTCCTCCTACAAGCTTTGATCGTATGAAAGTTAGAGTGCCTCTTCCTGAGACATGGGCAGGATTATTAGATGAAGAGTTGAAGAAAGTAAGCGGAATACAGGGAGGGATTTTTTGCCATAAAGGAAGATTCATTTCTGTGTGGGAAGATAGGGATAGTGCGTTTAAAGCTTTGAAAGAAATTTTAGATAAGGAACATTTATGACAACAATCTTTGCAAAGATAATTAAAGGAGAGCTCCCATGCTCTAAGGTCTTTGAAAATGAGCGAATATTAGCTTTTAAAGATATTCATCCTGTAGCTCCAGTTCATATTCTTATAGTTCCTAAAAAAGAAATTCGAAATCTACAGTCAGTCAGTGTTGAAGATTTAAGTTTGATAGCCGAAATCGTCGAAGTAGCTCAAAAATTGGCAAAAGAACTAGGTATAGATGAAGATGGATATAGGTTCATGACTAATAATGGTCCAGATGCAGGACAAATTGTTGAACACTTGCATTTTCATTTAATTGGAGGGAAAAATTTATCTCATTTTGGTGTAGGATGAAATTTTCCTTTCATCTTTTCATGAATTAATGCCTATAATGAAATTTGGATATTAAATTAAATTGATAATTATGGCGTTAAGAAAAATTGCATTATCATTTACCTTTTTTTTAATTGCATCCTTAAATGCCCAGCAAAGTGAACAGACTTTTTTAAGAAGAACTAATGACCATTTGCTGCTTAAAGATTTTCATTCAGCTGTTCGAGAGGCTAAGCAAGCATTACTTTCCTATCCAAATTCTTTAGCTCTAAGATCCCTTTATCTAAGGGCTTTGTGTGAAATCGGAGATGAGCAGCAAGCTTTTTCTCAGATAAAAAAAATAGTCTCTGATTCGCAGTTCAAAGAAGATGAAAAAAGTCTTTACGAGCTTCTTGCTTGGGGTGTTTTAACTAAGGGGGAAAATTCATCTCTCCTCATGATACGGTTATATTCTCTGCTGGGAGCCGCTTTTACCCAAGATGCAAGGGCTATTCCTGTCTTGATAAGAGAACTAAGAAGTTCTAATGCTTTTTTGAGGTCTTTGGCTGTAAAGATATCGATGAATTATGGAGACTCTTCCTTAAAAGATGAGTTGTTTCGTCTGTTGCATGAAGAAAAAGTTTGGTTTGTTCGTTTGGAAGTTATTCAAGCTATAGGTCAGCTTGGTATATCTAAAGCCCTACCTATTCTTAAAGAAATGTTATCGAGTCCTAAAACACAAGCCGAGGAAAAAGCTGCAGTTTTAATATCGCTAGTAAGTATGTACGATCGAATAGATGATAAAGAATTGCAATTGTTGCTCCGAAGCGATAGGGCTGGATTGAGGGAACTAGCGTGTGATTTGATCGCTCATTTAGAAAGACGTGAAAATATAGGTGATATGCTTTCCTTACTTTCGGATCCATCACCTTCAGTGAGAATTTCTTGTTTAAATGCTCTAGCGCTACTATCGGTGAAAGAGATTGATGGGATGCCTCTGCTTGCAAAGGTAGAGAAAATGATCAAAGACCCCATTCCGGAGGTTTCTATTACAGCTTCGTGGCTTGCAACTATTTTATCTTCATCTCAAGGATTGCAATCACTGCAGGATTGGATTCATCATGATAATCCCGAATGGAAGCGATTAGCTTCTGCAGCATTAGCTGCGACAGGATCTCATGGTGTTGATTTAAGTTCTAAGCTTTTAAAAACTGAGGATGATATTTTTGTTTTGGTTAATCTTTCTTTAGGATTAATAGGACAAAGGAAAGAAGTTTCTAAATCTTCTAAAACACTGTTCGATATTCTTAAAGCAAGAGGTCATGAACTATGGATGTGGGAAACAAATTACAATCCATTATTTAAAAGTTTAGCTCCTTCAAGAATACGCCATATTGATCAAATTCCTAGATACCCTCAAGTTGTAGATCAGCACGTAAAATTGGATCTATTGTCTATCCTAAGTATAGTAGGTCATCCTAATGCGCTAGAGGTAATAAAAGGGTTTTTATCAGAAAAATCATGGGGCATTATTGGAGCTGCTGCTTCAACATTAATTTATGAGGGTGATGACCAAGCTATGGACTTGGTTAGGAAGCTTTTAGATGATCCAGATGAAAAGATAAAAATCCAAGCAGCCCTAATTCTAGCAGCCGTAGGTAGCGATTCTTCGGCAATTCAAATTCTTCAGTCTGCTTATCCTCAAGTTGACAGAGAGATGAAGATGTACATTCTGGAAGCGATAGCTCATATAGGAGATCAAAGGTCTATTCCTTTTTTGGTCACTGTTTTAGATGAACCTTTTCAAGTATTAAGAGTTGTTGCAGCATCTGCTCTAATAAAATGTATCTATCACTAGGTGTTTATGTTGTTAAATCATGTTGTATCCCAAGTTCAAGGTCTGTTAAAAGAATCAAATTTAGATGGATGGCTGATTTATGATTTTCAGAAGAGAAATTCCATAGGTATTAATTTTCTAGAAATACCTGATAGCGCTCATTTAACTAGAAGAATGATTTATTGGATTCCATCCATTGGAGATCCCATAAAGATTGTTAGTATCATAGAACCTAATCATTTAGATCATTTACCAGGATCAAAATTACAGTATTTTTCATGGGTAGATTTTCAAAAGTTGATTTCCTCAATACTAGTAAATTGCAAGAGAGTTGCTATGGAGTTTTCTCATCATTGTTCCATTCCATATCAATCAATTGTGGATGCAGGTTTTGTTGACCTTGTTCGATCATTTGGTGTGGAGGTGTGTTCTTCTGCAGGCTTTATACAGCAATTTACTTGTGTTCTCAACGAAGCTCAAAGGAAGTCCCATCTAGAAGCAGCTGAACTTTTAAATTATTTGGCAGAGGATGCCTGGGAATATATTTTTAGATCTCTTAGGGATAATCTATTGATAACAGAATACCATGTTCAGCAAAGGATTAAAGAGGGTTTTGTTAAAAGAGGATTTATCTCTCAAGGGGATCCAATTTGTGCTGTAAATGCAAATTCTAGTAATCCTCACTACTCTCCAAATGAAAATTGCTCTGCATTGGTTTCTAAGGGAGATTTTATCCTTATAGATCTTTGGTGTAAAAAATTAGAAAGTAAAGCTGTGTATGCTGATATAACAAGAGTGGCTGTTGCTGGAGGAAAACCGAGTGATAAACAGCGTGAAGTTTTTTCTGTGGTTCGGAATGCACAGAAAGCAGCAACTGAGTTTGTTATAGAAAATATGAAAAGTCATCAGCCTGTAAGAGGTTGCGATGTCGACAAAAAAGCTAGAATGGTAATTTCAGAAGCTGGATATGAAGATTTTTTTGTTCATAGAACGGGTCATAATATTTTTATTGAAGATCACGGCCCAGGTACCCATTTAGATAGCATCGAAACGTGTGATGATAGAGATATTATCCCGGGTACTTGTTTTTCAATAGAACCAGGGATATATCTTCCAGATCAATTTGGTGTGCGTCTTGAGTACGATATTCTAACTGCTCGAGACGGTAGTTGTGAAATTACCGGCGGAGAACAGGATCAGATAAAACTATTGTTCTAACTCTTTTTGTTGTTATGAAAAAGTTCGAGGTTTCTACTTTAAGCTACCAATTTGCGTTATGCAAAAATCATTGCAGATAAATTTCTTTCTGAAATTGATTTCAACTGATCATGAGTGAGAACTGTTGATTTGTTTCCGCTTTGGTTAATTTTTAAAATATTACGTTCTCTAAGGTCCCCAAAGTGTTCTGCTAATGCTCTTTTTCCTAGAATATGTATATCCTGACTTATGTCGCTACTGTCAACAGTTTCATTAAATAATATTGTTTCGTTCATTTCCTTGGAGAATCTAGGGTTTTTTAATAAGCCTAGGTAAAATGCTGCTTTTGTTTTACAAATTAATGCAGATTCACCACTTGCAATCGATGATATACGCATTTTATTAACTTCTTCAATTTCAGATGGAAACTTTCTTAAGTGCTCAGCTTGTTCATCTCTTAATTTTTGAGATTGCTTTTCAAAATCTTTTGCAAGGTTATGCCAGTACTCGTAATGGGCTATAAGTGGACGTAATTTTGAGATGTTATCTTTAACTCTGGAATCTTTAATATCAGAGGGGGTGATGCCTAGATCGTTTAACTTCTTTACTAGCTGTGGTGTGTTGGTCGGAATTTTTTTCTCAATAGATCTGATCTTTTTACAGGTCTCAGCTATGTGTTCAGCATTTATTGCTTTAGCTAGTCTTTGCTTAATGAATGAAATAGCTACTCCTGCAATAGCCATACTTACGAATGGGATAGCTATTATAGCCTCAGGTGCAAATAATCCAATGGCAATAGATCCAACTGTTACTGCAACTAAAACGACAGTTCCAGTTACTACAGCAGCTGTTAAATTGAGACCTTTTAGCATGCGATAATAGTTTTCTGTTTTTTCAGATATGTCTTCAACAGATCTATTAAGATAGTTGACTGCCTGTTGCTTGTCTGAATTGCTTGGCTTTGCAGATTTATTTCCACAGCATGTATTGAATATTGAATTAACAGCACTTCCCATAAATACCTTGCTTAAATGATGGTTAATTGGAAAAATTATTTAATATTAAATTATAGCATAATTAAGGTTATTGTGCGAGCAATTGAATATCTTACTTCGAAGTTTTCATGTAGTGTTGTAAAGCTTTTTGTTTGATTAAAGAAATCATACTTTGAAGACCATTAGATCTGCTAGGTGTTAGATTGCTATGTAATCCAATTTCTTCAATGAAAGATGGAGGGGTTTTTAAAATTTCTTCTGCTGTAAGCCCGCTATATGCCTTTGCTGCTATGAAAGCGAGTCCAGAAGATATCAAAGCATCAGAAGTTGATTCAAAAAAAAGCTTGTTGTCGATTGAGTATGAATAAAGATATACAGTGCTTTGACATCCAGACACAAGATTTTCAGATATAATTTGATCGTGAGGAAAATTCTTATTTAAACTTCCTAATTCAATGATTTTTTGATAAATCATTTCATTTGATGTGATTTTTTCAAATATTTTTACGATGCTTTTTGATCCATATAAGGATGAGTTTGAGGGTGTGTCGTTACTGGACATAAATTTTGTTTGCTCTAGTAGTATTTATACCAAGATTTTACTCTATCGGAAATCGACTGGTCAAGGTTTTAATTACTAAATACTAGTTGCGATTCTGAGAAAAATAAATTGAAAAAACATCGTTTGTGTAAATAGGTTTGACATAAACGGATAAATCTAGTTTTATAGTTCAAGTTTTAAGTAACTTTAAGCGACCTAATATATGCCAAAAGAAGACACCATTAAGATTGACGGAACAATCGAAGAATTGCTACCAAATATGAATTTCCGAGTAGTATTACAAAACGGTATGCATGTTATAGCTCACTTATGCGGAAAAATGCGCATGAGAAACATAAGAGTTTTGGTAGGGGATGTGGTGACAGTTGAAATGTCTCCTTATGATCTATCAAAAGCACGAATTATCTATAGACAAAGATAAGAGAGGTAGTTCTCTTAAAAAAATATCATTAAATTATTGGTCTTGATTTAAAATTGCATAGCAGAATAAGCTTATAAACTTTCGACTTAAAACTTGATTTTTAGATTAATGGATTCGCCCAGATAGCTCAGTGGTAGAGCACTTGCATGGTAAGCAAGCGGTCGTAGGTTCAATTCCTATTTTGGGCAAACTAATCAACAAACAAACAAATTTGTATAGATACTGGAGCCAACCGGAGGATGGAATAATGGCAAAAGAAACATTTCAAAGAAATAAGCCGCACGTCAACATCGGCACAATCGGTCACGTTGACCACGGTAAAACATCTTTAACTGCGGCTATTACAAAAGTATTGGCTGAAGCAGGTGGAGCGAAGTTTAGAGACTATGCTTCTATTGACAACACACCAGAAGAAAAAGCTCGTGGTATTACTATTAACTCCACGCACGTTGAATATGAAACACCAAATCGTCACTACGCTCACGTAGACTGCCCAGGTCACGCTGACTACGTAAAAAACATGATTACAGGTGCTGCTCAGATGGACGGAGCGATACTCGTTGTTGCTGCTACTGACGGTGCTATGCCTCAAACAAAAGAGCACATACTCCTAGCTCGTCAAGTAGGTGTGCCTGCTATAGTTGTATTCCTAAATAAAATGGATATGATCGGCAAAGGTGATGAAGAGCTTGTTGACTTAGTTGAGATGGAACTTCAAGAGCTTCTTTCAGCGAAAGGTTACAACGATGTGCCAATCATCAGAGGATCTGCTTTAAAGGCTTTAGAAGGTGAAGCTCAATACGTTGAAGCAATTAAGACTCTCATGGCTACAGTTGATGAGAAGATCCCAACTCCAACTCGTGAAGTTGATAAGCCATTCTTAATGCCAATCGAAGACGTATTCTCTATCTCCGGTCGTGGTACAGTTGCTACAGGTCGTGTAGAGAGAGGTATTGTAAGAGTTAACGATAAACTTCAGCTCGTTGGTATTCGTGATACACGTGAGACTGTTGCTACAGGTCTTGAGATGTTCAATAAGATCCTTGACGAAGCTCGTGCTGGTGAAAACGTTGGTATTCTCTTACGCGGTGTTGATAAGAAAGATATCGAGCGTGGTATGGTTCTTGCTGCTCCTAACACATGTAAGCCACACACGAAGTTCATGGGAACGGTTTACGTTCTTACGAAAGATGAAGGTGGACGTCACAAGCCGTTCTTTACAGGATATAGACCTCAATTCTACTTCCGTACAACAGACGTAACAGGAACTGTAACTCTCCCAGAGGGTACAGAGATGGTTATGCCAGGCGATAACATTGAGTTCGCTGCTGAGCTCATAAGCCCTATCGCGATGGAAGAAGGTATGAGATTTGCTATCCGTGAGGGTGGTAGAACAATTGGTGCAGGTACTGTTTCCAAGATTATTCAATAAGAAAAGATTTAAATTGAAGTTTAAGCAGATTCTTCTTCTGAAGAATCTGCTTATTGTGTAAAGTAAGTAGCTTAAATTGTGGGTGTGTAGCTCAGCTGGTAGAGCAGCGATCTCCAAAGTCGCCGGTCGGGGGTTCGAATCCCTCCGCACTCGATTATAAATTAACATCATAAACTACAAAGCTTGAATAAAATATGAGCATTATGGACGTTAAAGTTGATAAAGTTTCCTCTGGAAAAGAAGAGATCGATGCGTCTTCTAGTGTTAAGAAGAGGCGTTCTTTCTTTGATTACGTGTATGACTTAAAAGAAGAATTGAAAAAGGTTACTTGGACATCAAGGGCTGAGTTGTTCTTCTCTACGAAAATGGTTGTACTTTCAGCTTTTGTTTTTGGCTTTAGTGTTTATTTTGTCGATTTGTGTGTGAAGGGTCTTTTAGAGACGATTAAAAAGACTTTGCATTTTATTTTCGGCTAACTGGGAAAGGAGACTCATGCATAAGTGGTATGTGATACAAGTCATTTCTGGACAAGAGAAAAAAGTGAAAAAAAACCTTGAAGATCATAGAGAATCTAAAGGTATGGCCGAACTTATAGAAGATATTTTAGTTCCAACTGAGAATGTTGCTGAAGTGAAAAAAGGTCAGCAAAAGATCAGTGAAAAGAAGATGTGGCCTGGATACATCTTAGTAAAAATGACTTTAACTGATGATTCATGGATGTACGTTAAAAACACAAACGGCGTTCTTGAGTTTTTAGGGGGCGAGAAACCTACTCCGCTTCCTCAAAGCGAGGTCGATGCGATATTAAATGACCTCGAAGAAAAGAAAAAAGGTGTCGTTCAGAAGCATAATATATCTGTGGGCGACAAGGTTAAAATTAACGATGGCGTATTTGTGAACTTTATTGGAACTGTAAACGAGGTCTTCCACGATAAGGGAAGATTAAGTGTTATGGTTTCGATCTTCGGGAGAGAGACGCGCGTTGATGACTTAGAATTTTGGCAGGTAGAGCAAGCTCCTGCTGAAACAGAAGTTTCTTAGAGATTTATTGATTGTATTTTAAGGAATAAAAATGGCAAAAAAACTCGTTAAAATCATCAAACTGCAGATTCCTGCAGGAAAGGCCAACCCAGCACCTCCTATTGGTCCTGCCTTAGGTGGAGCCGGTGTTAATATCATGGCTTTTTGTAAAGAGTTTAATGCTAAAACACAAGATAAAGCTGGAGATATTCTACCAGTTTTAATCAGTGTCTTTGCAGATAAATCCTTTACATTTGTTACAAAACAACCTCCTACTTCACGCTTAATTTTAAAAGAGCTTGGAATAGAGTCGGGTTCTAAAGTTCCCAACAGAGACAAAGTTGGAAAGCTTACTCATACACAAGTAAAAAAGATTGCAAAATCTAAAGCTTGCGATATGCGTATTAATTCCGAAGAGGCTGCAATGCGGCTTGTCATGGGGACTGCCCGCTCGATGGGAGTCGACATAATCGAAGGCTAGAATAAATATGACGCATCATAGCAAAAGATTTCGGGAGATAGCTAAGGTTGTAAGCTCAGAAAAGAGTTATACAATTTCAGAAGCTATCGATTTATTAAAAAAATGTCCACCGGTCAAGTTTGATCAATCGGTGGAAGTTTCGCTGAAAACAGGCGTAGATTCGTCAAAGTCAGATCAGCAGGTGCGCGGAACTGTATCACTACCGAACGGTACAGGGAAGAAAATTGTTCTCGTTGTGTTTGCACGAGGAGAAAAAATTAAGGAAGCATTAGATGCTGGCGCTGATTTTGCCGGAAATGAAGAACTTCTAGAAAAACTGAAAAACGGGTGGATGGACTTTAACGCTGTCATAGCTACACCAGATATGATGCGTGAAGTTGGTAAATTCGGTAAAGTATTAGGCCCAAGAGGTTTAATGCCAACACCCAAAGCAGGCACTGTAACTGCTGACGTAGCAAAAGCTGTAACAGAAGTTAAGGCCGGTAAAATTGAATATAAATCTGATAAAAGCGGTGTTATCAACAACATGGTTGGAAAGCTTTCTTTCCAAAAAGATTCGTTGTTGCAAAACATCTCTACATTCCTTAACGCAGTTGGCAAGTCTCGTCCTGCAACGGCAAAAGGTCAGTTTGTTAAGTCTATATGCCTATCCTCAACAATGGGTCCTGGATTGAAAATTGATCTACATTCCGTATCTGAGATTCATGGGGGATAAAACATGAGACAAGAAAAGACTTTGTTACTGAATGAAATCAGAGAGAAAATTGACAACTCACAAGCGATCGTTCTTACATGCTACAAAAAATTAAATCCAAACAAAGCTGCGGATTTTAGAATGAAAGTAGCACAATCAGGCGGTTCGTTTGAAGTTGTAAAAAAGCGTATGCTCATTAAAGCTGCTGAGCAATCAGGCTTCACTATCGATAAAAAAGATTTACAAGGCCATATAGGCGTTGTATTTGCAGAAAGTGATCCTGTTCAAACGACTAAAGTTGTATATGATTTCCGCAAGGAAAATGAAGAGCAAATGGAAGTCCTGGGTGGACGTTTT
>VGMB01000030.1 GCA_016866585.1 Chlamydiota bacterium | reverse complement strand
AAACCAACAAGTAATTTTTATTATTCACTGTAATCATCCATCAGAATTAGATGCCGAGGTGACACAAGCCCTAAAATCTATACAAAAAGTTGGCATTCCTATACTAAATCAATCCGTATTACTGCGCGGTGTAAACGATGACATTGAAACTATGAAAGCCTTACTAGAAACTCTTACTTTAGCAGGTATAATTCCCTACTACCTACACCAACTTGATAAAGCAATCGGGGCAGCTCATTTTGAAACATCTGAAACTACCGGCATAACACTTATCAAAGAACTCACAAAGTGTCTCCCTGGATACGCTATTCCAAAGTATGCCAAAGAGATCCCAGGTGAACCTTCAAAAACAATAATTCCCATATACCCATCCTAACTCATATTTAAGATTGTTATTGGAATTATTCATAGATATTCGAAATTCAACACTAAATATTGGCTGCAGATTGCATTCTATTTTTATGACGTATAAATGCTATTACATCCTCTCTACTGTCTTTAAACCGAGAATTTCGAGTCCTTTAGAAAGAACACGCGATGTTGCCTCACATAACAGGAGCCTACTAACTTCTTCAGCAGATCCTTCCACGCGACAATCTCTATAAAACGCATTAAACTTTTCAGCTAAATTATATAGATAATCGCACAATCTATTAGGCAGAAGATCTTTAGACATAGATTCTAAAGTTTCTGAAAATCTTCTTAGATGTAAGCCTAAACTGACTTCTGAAGGATGCTCCAACTTTAAAGAACCTTTATTAATAAAATCGCTTAATTGTTTTTGACCTTTTCGCTTTATACCCTGAATTCTAACATAAGCATATAGCAAAAATGCTGCAGTGTTACCTTCAAATTTCAACATTCTATCATAACTAAAGACATAATCTTTGACGCGATGGCATGATAGATCTGCATACTTTACAGCTCCTATTCCTAAGGCTGTAGCAAGCTCCATCTTTTCAGAAGATGAGGTATCTGGAAGCCTTTGCTCTATTATCTGTTCGGCCTTATTTACAGCTTCATAAAGCAAATCTATGAGCTTTTCAGTCTCACCAGAACGGGTTTTAAACTTCTTTCCATCTGGACCAAGAACAACACCGAATGTTACATGATCCAACTCCACTTTTGAAGGATCATAGTATCCTGCTTTTTCAGCCGCCTGAAACACTTGCTGAAAATGCAACGCCTGCCCTGCATCAGTAACACATATGATTCTATCAGCTTTTTCCACTTCCACCCTATGACGAACAGCTGCCATATCCGTGGTCTCATAGTTATAGCCACCATCAGACTTTTGAATAATCATAGGAAGAGGTTCACCTTCTCTACTTATAAAGCCATCCAAAAAGACACATTTGGCTCCTGAAGAAATGGTTATCAAGCCTTTATTTTCCATGTCTTTAACTATTTCAGCTAAATATGGATTATAAAATGACTCACCCCTCTCAATCAAATTTACATCCATTAGATCATAAATTTCCTTGAAGGCCTTCCTAGAAATATCGCAGATCATCTGCCATGCCTGAAGAGCTACGGGATCTCCTCCCTGAAGCTTAACAACTTCTAACTGAGATTGTTTTTTGAAATCGGGATCTTCATCAAATGTTTTCTTAGACAACTTATACCAGCTCATCAATTCAGATAAATCAGTCTTTTGTTTTCCTATAAGAACATCATGATGATACGTTTTAAGGTAGCATATTAGCATCCCAAATTGAGTACCCCAATCACCAACGTGATTTAATCTGAGAACATTATGTCCTAGAAATTCAAACAACCTAGCAAGACAATCTCCTATTATTGTAGATCTTAAATGGCCAACATGAAGTTCTTTAGCAATATTAGGCGAAGAAAACTCTACGATAATCTTTTTTATAGATTGAGGAAATGGGACCCCTAATCTTTGATCATTAAGAATTTGCTCAACTTCATTAGAAAGAAAAACAGAAGACAAGGTCATATTGATAAAACCAGGACCAGCAACTTCTAATTTTGAAAAAATTGAATCTCGGGAGCTTTTTAATTTTTCTGCTACAGCATCGGCAACTTGCCTTGGATTAATCTTTAAGTGTTTTGCTATTTTCAACGCGTTATTACACTGATAATGACCAAACTGTTCTTGATTAACTTGCATTACCTCCGGAACTAACAGTTGATCATGGCCAATAAGATCTTGACTGTATAAGCTTTGCAACACATCTTCAAGCAGAAGGAAAAGCCTATGCTGTATATTCTGCATCATTTCCTCTTTTATTGCGCGTGGTGATAATAGAGCTGTTCTGTTCTTTTGCCGATTTTATACTTCAATCGATATTCAACTAAAGAATTGGCCGCTTGGTTTGTGGAGCAATTGTTCTGTTCAGCTATTTCAAAAATAGTAGTTAATTGATCGTACAAACGATCCACTTTATTTCGTGCACTTTCGGGATTGTAACCTTCGACAGAAATCTCATCGGCTACGTTTATTAAACCGCCAGCGTTGATTACATAGTCAGGAGCATAAAGTATACCCTTCTTCATAAGCTCCTCCCCATCTCTTTCGGTTAAAAGCTGATTATTTGCAGCTCCGGCAATAATTTTGCACTTAAGACCGGGTATAGTGTTAGCGTTTAGAACCCCTCCTAAAGCACAAGGGGAAAAGACGTCGCATTCAACCTTCCATATTTCATCAGGAGTGCAATATGTTGCAGCGTATTGTTTTGCAATTTTTTTTGCTTTTTCCTCAGACAGGTCTGTAATATAGAGTTTAGCTCCATTCCAGAATAAAATATCAGCAAGGATGCAACCTACACTCCCCGCTCCTTGAATAGCTATTTTCTTATCCTTTACAGACGGACTACCAAAAACCTTGTTGAGAGCAGCTTGTATTCCTCTATAAACTCCCCAAGCAGTAAAGTAAGAAGGATTGCCACTACTTTTTACATGAGGAAGACCTGTAACATACTTTGTAGCCTTACTGATGATATTAACATCATTAACATTACAACCTACATCTTCGGCGCAAGTGTAAAGTCCATTTAATTTATCAACCGCTCTACCAAAAGAAAGAAGCATTTCCTCAGTTTTACCTTGAATAGGATCGAGAATAATTACACTCTTAGCCCCGCCTAATCCACAATCAGATGCTGCGGCTTTATATGTCATACCTTTTGAGAGCCTCAAAACATCCGTAAGGGCTTCATCAAATGTGGCATAAGGGTATATTCTAGTTCCACCTAAAGTAGGGCCTAAAGTTGTATCGTGAATACATATGATCGACTTTAAACCAGTCTTTTCATCAGTAGCTTTTACGACTTTCTCGTATCCTTCTACGAAAATCTCCTCTAATTTGAGTGTATCTTCTAAAACTAAGGACATGAGCTTTCTCCTTTTAGTTAATCAAAAAAAAATATTTTAACATTAATTTGGATCGCTATAATACCACGTCGGCAAGCGCAAATCAACCTATCTTTTCAAAGATAAAATTTGCTTTTGACAAAATTAAAAATCACACGTAGCGTTTATGAGGCACTCCTTTAAAAGCCTTGATGAATATTAGATTCGTAGAGTACACTTACTTTTTTTAAAACAAGAGTTTAATAAATAAAAGAACACCTTGTACAAGGTGCGCTTGCGAATATCTGAGGTATCAATGGGATCACTGGTGATTACAGAAACACTTAAAGATGAACTGTTTAGCTTTTTACAAAAAAACAGAAAAGCAGATCTGATCACGACATACCTCTACTACCTTGAAAAGAAGTTCAACTGTAAACCTGTACTTTTCATAAGAGAAAAGACAATCTACCAAAGCCAAGATCAACTTCTAAAGAAACTTGAAGACAACGGAAAGCTTTGGAGAGAAACCGAGATAAAAATCCAAACAGGTCCTCAGTGCGTAAACGAACTTACAAAAAAAGTATATATATGCCCATTTACTGGCAAAGTGTTTGGAGACAACACTCATCCTAACCCACAAGATGCTATATACGATTGGGTTTCTAGATGCCCAGAAAACTCTGAAAGAATTGGCGGCCTTAAAGTTAAAAGGTTTTTTGTGTCAGAAGATCCCGAAGTAATAAAAAATTACATAGTAAAGAGAAAAGAACCTATTACGAAAATAGTTTTTACATCTGTTACTACAGGAAAACTTTTCAACAGCAAAGCAACCGTTATAGACGATTTTCTCAAATCACAACTCAAATCGATTCCTTTGGCAGAAGTCCCAAATCAAAATAAATTTCAAATTGAAGAGTCGTTTTTAACGTTCATTCAAAATCATCTTGATGAAAGTAAAATATCATCTTTTGTTGAAGCTCTTTCGCAATTTGAAGAATTTTCAACTTACCTAGACCATTGGCTAGAAGAAGATAAAGAAGAAGAGTGATTTCAAAAGACGCTGCAGATAACTGCATACTGAATCAGCAAGGATTATTTTCCAATTCGCCAGAAGACACCTACGCTCTGGCGAAAGAATTCTCAAAACTCCTCGTGCAGGGTGACTTGGTTACATTAAAAGGAAATTTAGGAGCAGGGAAAACAACATTCGTTAAGGCCTTAATTCACTACTTATGCGGTGTGAATCCTGATGAAATATCCAGCCCCACTTTTACTTACCTTAATGTATACAATACAACACCGACTGTTAACCATTTTGACTTCTACAGAATTGCAAACGAAGAGCAAGCAATCCAGCTAGGTTTAGATGAGCACATAAACGAATACTCTATAGCACTTGTAGAATGGCCAGAAAAAGCACCGAATATAGTCAAAACCCCAAGTTATGAGGTGGAAATTCTTTACCTCGGCCAAACAGAAAGAGCTATACAAATTAAAAGTCTAAAAAAATGAAAAAACTTGAATTCTCAAAAACATTGTTTCTTAGATCAGTAGTTAAGTCAGAAGATTATCCCGTTCTTCATAAAGGGAAAGAAAAAGTTCCCGAAGTCGCCCTAGTCGGCCGATCAAATGTTGGCAAGTCATCTCTTATTAATCACTTAACTCAACTTAAGGCATTAGCAAAGACATCTTCCGTTCCCGGAAAAACACAAACTATTAATTTCTATCTAACAGATAATAATCTTTGTTTAGTAGATCTACCTGGCTATGGATTTTCTAAAGTCTCTCATACTGTTAAGCATACGTGGTCTGAATCTTTAGAAAATTATTTAAAAAACAGAGAGGAGCTTAAACTCATTCTGCTTCTTATTGACTTTAGAAGAAACCTATCAGAAGAAGACAAGGATTTTATCGAATGGGCTTCATCCGAACAAAAAGAATTATTTTTCATATTCACTAAAGCTGATAAACTTTCTGGAGAAGAAAAGAAACGAGCTCTTGAAGATTTACTTTTAGAAATTTCCGGCATTTATTCTCATAAAGCTTTTGAGTATATCACTTACTCAGTTAAAGAAATGGACTGCCGAATCAAACTACGCGAAAAACTCCAACAAATCACGAATTAAGAGAGATTAATGGGCTTATTAAAAAATGAATTATTCGTATGTCTAGACTGCGAAACAACAGGTCTTAACCCTGAAACAGATAAAATCATCGAAATAGCCGTAGTCCTATTTAACTTCGAAGGGATTATCACAAGCTTTGAAACGTTAATAGATCCTGAATGTCCTATCTCCGCAGAATCCATGGCAATACATCACATAACCGATGAAATGGTTAGAGGAAAACCTAAGATCAAAGAAGTCCTCCCCACAATTATTCAACATATTGGCAGACATACGATTGTAGGCCACGGAATCACTATGGATATCTCTTTCCTTGTTCAAGCTGCCAAAAATTGTGAAATTCCAACGACACTTGGATCTCATCCTTACTTCGACACACTTAGATTAGCAAGACTTTACGGTGAAAGCCCAACAAACTCTCTCGAAAAATTACGAGAACACTTCAACATCGAACCCGAAGGGGCGCATAGAGCGATGAGCGATGTACTTGTGAATATAGAAGTTTTTAAGTTTCTTACAACTAACTTCAAAACCACCGAGCAACTTAAAGAAAGACTCTCCAAACCTATTCTTTTAAAATGCATGCCCCTAGGCAAACACAAAGGCAGATCATTTTCTGATATACCTGTAGAGTATCTACAATGGGCCGTAAACAAAGATTTTGATCAGGATCTGATGTTTTCTTTGAAAACAGAACTAAAAAAAAGAAGAAAAGGCAACCAGTTCGGACAAGCTGCCAGCCCTTTTGCAAATCTTTAATTTTTTTGATGCAAAAATTACTTTGATGTTTAATTGCTGCAGTTCTAAAAAAAAATTATAGAAGCAATCTTAAATTTGGATTCGTATATGAACCTGCCTTCGATTAATAGTTTAGATCTTTTTAATAAAAAAATCTTAATACGTGTTGATTTCAACGTACCTCTTAATTCGGATAGAACCATTGCGGATCCAAGTAGAATACTACAAACACTACCCACTATAAATTATGTGTTAGAAAAAGGGGGCATCCCCATATTAATGAGTCATTTAGGACGCCCTAACGGGAAAGTAAATCTTGATTACTCTTTGAAACCTTGCGCTGACTACCTTAACAACGTTCTAAAACTTAACGTTATCCTAGCACCGAACTGCTGCGACGAATCAACGCTTAGCATGGCAAAATCTTTAAAACAAGGAGACCTCCTGCTTCTTGAAAACCTCAGATTTCATAGAGCGGAAGAACATCCTGAAGAGGACCCCTCTTTTGCTAAAAAACTATCTGAACTGGGCGATATTTATATTAATGATGCTTTCGGAACGGCTCACAGAGAGCACTCTTCAACCTTCACTGTCGCTCAATATTTTAAAGGAAAATCCGCAGCTGGATTACTACTTGAAAAAGAGGTTAATTACCTTGAAAAACTTCTACTTAATCCCACTATTCCATTCTATGCAATAATCGGGGGATCTAAAATTTCTTCTAAGCTAGGAATTTTGAAAAGCCTCGCATCTAAGTCTCAAGGAATATTTATTGGCGGAGGCATGTGCTTCAATTTTATGAAAGTCCTTGGACATGAAATCGGAGACTCCTTATGCGAACCAGACCTGCTTTCTACAACTAAAAATTTTATCGATGAGTGCATACAGCAAAACACTAAACTTTTTCTTCCAAAAGACATCCTAATCGCAAAATCAATCGATGCCAGTGCAGACACAAAAATAGTTAATTTCAACTCTAACATCCCCGATGGATATATAGGTGTTGATATAGGACCTGCAACCATAAAAGATTGGTTCGAACATTTAAGCAAAGCTAAAACTATTTTTTGGAATGGCCCAGTTGGAATATTTGAAATTTCGCCATTTTCTAATGGCACTTTTTGTTTGGCCAAACATATCGCGTCCATAAACGATTGCACCACAGTCGTTGGCGGAGGTGAATCAGTCTCAGTTATCCACAAACTACATTTAGAAAACAAATTTTCTCACATTTCCACTGGCGGCGGGGCTTCTTTAGAATTTATTGAAAACGGCTCACTTCCAGGAATTAAGGCACTCATAAGCTGAATTTATTTAAATTTTATTGTTAACTTGTTTCAATTTTTCTCTTTCTAACTAATTACATAAAATCATACTTATTTTTTTATCGTTATAGGATCTTGTTGTCAAATAAGATAAAATCCTTATAATTGATGGCATTCTTAGGATTAGTCATCTAAATGACAAAGGCCCCATATAATGCCAAAATTTGAGCATTTTTACAGTAGCCCGAGGCAATGTAATCAGAGCCTAACCTCCACTTACAATCAAGAGAACATTCATGTCTATATCTACCAATAATACCTCTAAGGAATTTGGTCCGATTCGGTCTTTTTTATGGCCGATTCGAAGTAGTGAGTTAAAAAAGTTCATACCGATGTTAATAATTTTCTTCTTTGTGGGTTTCAATTATAGCGTACTTAGAATTACCAAAGATGCTTTAGTTGTAACAGCTCCAGGATCAGGAGCTGAAGCCCTTCCTTTCTTAAAGGTATGGGCTATTCTTCCTATGGCTTTTCTATTCACTTTCATTTTTACAAGAGTATCCAACAAACTAAGCAGAGAAAAAGTTTTTTATGTCATGATGAGCATATTCATCGGCTTTTTCTTTGTATTTAGCGTCTTCTTATACCCATTCAGAGATGCCTTACACCCACACGCACTTGCTGACAGTATACAAAGTTATCTCCCTATGGGGCTAAAAGGATTAGTCGCTATTTTTAGAAACTGGACTTACTCTGCATTTTATGTAATGGCTGAAATGTGGAGCACTATCATCATGACAATACTAGCATGGGGATTTGCCAACGACGTTACATCCGTTAAAGACGCAAAAAGATTTTATGGAGTACTTGGCATAGCAATAAATATTTCGGGAATAGCTGCTGGTCATACAGTTACTGTATTATCACAAAATTCTGTTTGCCCTCTGTTTAACTTTATTGCTGCCGATGCATGGGGACAATCGATGTTCTTCCTAAACTCGATCATCATAATAAGTTCTTTATTGTGCGTAGCTAGCTTTAAATATCTACATGCCACAGGTCATGGATACAATTCTGAAACATTCAAGCACCACCATGGCGAAGCTAAATTCAAAATGGGGCTAAGAAAAAACTTCTCTTATCTTGCAAAATCAAAATATCTTGTATTCCTCGCAGTGATAGTAGTTATGTATAACATAGCGATTAATCTTGTAGAAGTAGTTTGGAAAGACCAAATGAAGCAGTTATGCCCAAATCCAAGTGAATTCAATGCTTATATGGGTCAAGTCTTAACAGCAGGCGGTGTCGTCGCTACAATAGTAAGTATTTTCGTACTTGGCGTTGTAATCAGAAAATTCAGCTGGAAAGCGAACGCTCTTATCTCCCCAGTGATAATGGTATTTACCGGAATTGGTTTCTTCTCTTTCATTCTTTTTAAAGACACAAGCTTTGGAAGCATAGCAACTTGGTTTGGAGTAAGTCCTCTTGCTGCGGGTGTATTCTTTGGTTCTATGCAAAACTGCCTAGCCAGAGCTTCGAAATACACATTCTTCGATGCAACAAAAGAAATAGCGTTCATACCCTTATCAAAAGAATGCAAACTCAAAGGTAAAGCTGCTATTGATGGCGTTGGATCTAGGCTAGGAAAATCCGGAGGCTCTGTGATCCATCAGGGTCTGCTAATGTTCTCAGGTACTGTAGCCTTGAGCACACCTTATGTAGGATTTATTCTGCTGGGTGTTATCGCAGCCTGGATCTTTGCAGTTAAAGGCTTAGGTAAACAATTTAATTCGCTAGTAAGTCAACATGAAACAATCTCTGTCACTGATGAAGAAACATCTACTACTAAAGAAGAATCCGCACAACCTGTGCCATCCACAACCTAAAAATACGGTCTTTCTTGTATTTAAACCTTCAAAAAGGCTAAAAGAAACATAAGGAAGACCTTTTTTATTTAAGAGTAAGAACTACAAATGGAAAAAATAATAGATCTAATTTCAAGTAATGCACAGCATGCGCATTGGTTTATTTTTTTTGGTCTATTACTTGCTGGCTGCAACATCCCTATAAGCATAGACGTTGTAATGATACTAACAGCAGTTCTAGCAGCTTCATTTGTTCCAGAAAACACTCTCATACTATTTTTAAGTCTGCTTTTAGGATGCCTGTTCTCTGCCTGGATAGCTTACTTCATAGGAAGACATCTTGGCGAAAAACTATCTAAAACAAAGTTATTCTCAAAAGTTTTAAGCCCCCAAAAACTTGAAAAAATCAATAAATTTTATTCGAAATATGGAATATGGACATTTATAGTAGGCAGGTTTATTCCTTTTGGAGTAAGAAACTGCATCTTTATGACTAGCGGCATGAGTAAAGTCCCATTCAGAAAGTTTATGTGCAGAGATGCTGTAGGATGCACTGTTTGGGCATCGACTTGTTTTACTATCTTTTATTTTTTAGGGCAAAATTTTGAAACAATCTTAAGCAAGATGAAAGCTTTCAATTTGATTATTTTCGTAGCTTTCAGTGTGACTGTAATTACCCTAATCTGTTATAAGCTTAGAAAAAATAAATATACAAAAAAACCTACCGAAAACCTGTAGAGATAAGGTCAAATTTCTAAACTGAAATGAATCGAACTCTAGATCAAAACATGTTCACATTATCAAATATTTTATCTCTAGTAAGGGCTCCGCTTGCTTTTCTTTTTTTATCCTCTAATACAACATTAAGGTTAACAGCCATTATACTAGCGATGTTTACGGACAGCATAGATGGGTACATAGCCAGACGTTCTAAGTCTGCTTCCAGACTGGGAGCCATATTAGACCCAGCTATGGATAAATTTTTTGTATTTTTTGTTCTTTTTATATTACTTAGAGAAAATAGAATGGAGACATGGCAAGCTGCCGCCATGGTATCCAGAGACTTCTTTCTTTTAATTTTTGCTAGTTATTTGTTAGCTACAAGAACACTTAAGAACTATGAGTATAAATCAATAAGATGGGGCAAAGCATCAACAGCCCTTCAGTTTATCACTTTAATAGGCATATGTCTTAACATTGCGATCCCATCTTCTATTTATTTGATTTTTGTATTACTCGGATCCTTAGCTTTTGTTGAACTTTTTGTAAGACTTAAAAGTTCTAACTAACTCCATTTGCTATAGAAAGAGTAAGAACTGGCATTTTCACTCCTTCGCTCTCAAATATTCTATAAATTGAAGAATATATCTCATCTTTGACTTGATGGTAATCAGCTAATTTTGTCGAAAATACATAAAGGTCTAGATATATTGATAAATTACCATCTTTGAAGGAGTTCAAAAAAACAAGCGGTTGAATTTTAGAATCAACTGATGGGTGTTCTTTTAGATATTTTCTTATTTTACCATTAACAATTTCCAACTTATCAAAATCACTAAAACGAATGTTTATCTGATCTAAAATTCTTCTATGAGACATTCTAGAGCTATTAATTACTATTGCATTAGAAAAAAGTGCATTTGGTAGGTAAACAGGTCTCTTATCTTTATCTCTAATTACTGTAAGGTACCATCCAATTTCTTCAACAGGCCCTTCAAGGGATATAGATGGAATTATAACTTGATCTCCAACAACAAACGGTCTAGTTAAAGAGAGCATTAAACCACCACAAAAATTGCTAATCACATCCTTGGCAGCAAAACCAACGGCAGCAGCACCAATACCTCCAAAAGCAAGAAATGGCCAAATATTTAAGTGAAACACTTGGAGTAGAACTAGAACCGTTATCACAAAAATCAAAATTGAAAGGATTTTGCCTATCGTATGCCCTAAGCCCGTAGTCAAAATTTTGGGATGGTATTGCAAAGAATGAATTAAATTTTTTTTCCAGCGCATAGCCATCCAAGCAAAACATAATGATAAGTATGCATTCACAAACGGCTTAGAATGGATTGAAAATTCGCTTAATTCAAAACGAGTCGAAATGATGGAAATACAATAATTGATCCCTAAACCAAAAAAAAGAAATTTTAATGGCAACAAAAGTATCGAGTCTAATTTACTATGATGTTTAATATTTAATTTGGCTTTTTTCTTGCATCGCCGTTTAATTATGAAAGAAATCAT